>JAKQXK010000389.1 GCA_029561505.1 Spirochaetota bacterium
CACGCCGCCATAGAACCCGCAGTCGACGTGCAGCAGGTTTGAGCAGGCCTTGAGTTTACTCTTGAGCGCGGCGACGGTTGTCGTCACCGGGTCGCAGTTGAGCGGCATGTCGACGAGCGTCGTGATGCCGCCTTTAGCCGCAGCTGCGGTCGCCGTTGAAAAGCCTTCCCATTCGGTGCGCCCGGGTTCGTTGATGTGCACATGCGTGTCGACGACGCCGGGCATGAGCGCCAGGTCGCCATAGTCGATAATGCGGATGTCGGACGAACCGATGTCTGCGTCGTAAGGGAGAATTTCACGAATTGTCTCACCGTCGATGAGAACCGCAGCGGGGCGAATTGCATTGTCGATAATCGCGCGGCGACTTTTGAGCAGACTGCGCATATTAGAAGTGTTTCAGCTTTGGCAGGGCCGCAAACAAATTGCTTTCGTCGCCAAACGGGTTCAATACCGTGACACCTTCGATCGTTTGGCCATCGTTCAGGTCTTCGGTGAGCAGGTATTTGCAGTTGCCCTGAGACGCTGCACTGACGATGAGTGCGTCATAGTATCCAGTTCTGTGCATCTGTTGTATGCGCAACGCGTGATCGAGCATTTCAAAAGATGGGAAAACCTTGCACAGTGGAAATAATGCCAATCGTAAGTAATCGTGCAATTCTGCCGGCGCAAACCGATGGGCAAATTTTCGCAGAGCAATGTTGCAGAATTCCTGAATAACCTGGAAACTAATTGCTGCGTCGGCGCTTTCGAGCGCCAGGCCCATTACCAGCCGCGATACCCGACTTTTCATACCTTCGCCTTCGAATCCGTAGGCGATAACGTTCGTATCGATAAAGAATTTATCGCTCATTCATTTCATCGCGCGTGAACTTTCGACCGGCTTTGATGTGGCTGAATTTTTTCATAATGTCTTCGTATTTCACTGGGCCATTCTGCCCTGCATAAACCTTCAGCCAATCAATGAAAACATCGTTGAGCGAACGGTTTTCTGTTTTGGCGCGAATTCTGGCCTTGCGCACCAAGGGTTCATCAGCTTTAAATGTCACATTCACCATGGTGACGGTTTAATGCACGATTTTCGTGCTGTCAACTAAACGTGTCAGCCCCCCTCTCGATTTCGTGGGGAGAGCCCAGGGTTCGACTTAGTTGACTTTCGCCCCCGCATCTATCCACCTGCCGAGCAGGTCGCGTTCTGTTTGCGTCATGTTGGTCTTGTTACCGAAGGGCATCGAGTTGGTCTCAACAGCCCTCTGTTTGATCTTAACAGCCATTGCGCTGATCTGCTGCGGGGTGTCGTATTTGACGCCATTGGGCGCAATCTTGAAAACCGCATCGGTCGGCGCCGCCGCATGGCAGCCGCGGCAATGCTTGCCGATGATGGCGTCGACCTGTGCGAAGGTCACGGGTGAGGCGTCACCCTGAGCTTGTCGAAGGGCGGCGCTGCGTTTTGGCGCAGTGGACCAGATGATTGCGATGAACACGCCGACACTGACGACCCACAACCATGGTGCGGATTTACCCTGGCCACGTAAGTTAAACCAATGGCGAATCAGCGCGCCGCCTAATGAGATGGCACCCAAAATGGCCCAGTTGTACTCGTGAGAGAACGTCATGGGGTAGTGGTTGCTGATCATGATGAACAGCACGGGTAGCGTGATATAGTTATTGTGTAGCGAGCGGTTCTTGGCGGCTTCGGCGAACTTCTTGTTGGGCAGCCGGCCTTCGTTTTTCGCGTTCACGAGTTCACGCTGCGAGGGTATAATCGTGAAGAACACGTTGCCGACCATGATCGTGCCGAGCATCGCGCCTATGTGCAGGTAGGCCGCGCGGCCGCCGAAGGTGTGGCAGAGGTAATAGCTCGCGGCGATCACGAGAGAGAAAAAGACTGCGCCGAATGCGAGTTGGTTTCTACCGAGCGGCGAGCGTTGCAGCAGATCGTAAACAACCCACCCTGCGATGAGAAATCCCACCCCTATACCAATGGCTGCCCAACTGTCGAGCCTCGCCACATTTGTGTCAATGAGGTAGACCTGCGGGTTCAGGTAATAGACAAGCACGAGCAACGAGATGCCCGAAAGCCAGGTGGTGTAGGCCTCCCATTTAAACCAGTGCAGGTCGTGCGGCAACTCTTTGGGAGCGAGCGCATAGCGCTGCACGCGGTAGAACCCGCCGCCGTGGATTGCGTGTAATTCCCCATCAAAAGATTCCGATTCTGACGGAGACCTTTGGTCTCCGTCAGAATCGGATCTTCTTACATTATTATTCAGCCAGACGAAATAGAATGACGCGCCTATCCAGGCGATGCCGGCAATCATGTGCAGCCATCGCACGCCGAGCTGCAGCCATTCGAGCAGGTAAGACTCCATGAGCGCAGCAGTTGCCGCCGGCTCATGGCCGGTCAAGAAGTTTGGTTTAAGAGCGTGCCGAACTTAGCACTTGGTGGCAGGCTCCGGTCGCCGACTAGTTTTCAGCGCGGTTGATGTATTGCTGAACGGTCTTTTCGTTCTTCTTTACTTCGACGCGTCTGTGCCAATCGTACGTGAGTTGCAGATTATAAAGTGTGTTTCTTAAATGCGGTAAATAGTAGTCGCGCTTAAACGACAAACGCAGAGGGTTGACCTTGCTGTTTTCGAGATCGCCCACCTTTAACGGCGGTGATGCACTCTTATTCATCACCCGGGACAAAACGATGTCGTTGGCGCTCACCCCCGCGGGATTCTCGTGAACCAGTTTGTTGGCGCTGGTTTCGTTGGTGCGCAGAGAAACAGTTGTGAATGCCGACTCAATGCGCGAGAGCCTGCCGCCTGTAAAACAGACCTGCATCCGCTGAATCTTGTAGTCGACCGGGGCCGATTTGATGCGCGGCATTTCATGATTCTCAGCGTGCGCATCAACTTCGAGACATTCGCCATTCGCCGAAACATTGATTTTTGTGTTCTGTGGTGACAGGTGCAACGAATGCAGACGGCGAAGCGAATCGAGCTTTTCGATTTTCTTCACTTCTTCTTGAATCTGCGCGTCGAGCGCCTGGTCTTCGAGATTGAGGTCACTGTCGGGCGCGTTCTTATATGCGCTGTCAATGGCTGCGATGCCGGCCGCAAAGGCCAGAAACGACGAGATGAGAAGCGCTAAACCTGATAATCGGGCGAACATGCTTGTCGATCGGCATAATTCTGCAAAAGCTGTAGTACTTTTTCGCTTTACCTTTTCTGGCTTGGCACGGAATCTGCTGGCAATACAGAAATCGTGCCAACGGCTGTGGCGCGAATGTGAAATCTTTAATGCAATCTATGCGCGAAAAAATTGTCTTCTATCTGAATCACGAGCGCATAGAAATTGCCGGGGCAGAAGCGTTTCAACCGCTGTCGACCTGGTTACGTTATCGCAAGGGCATGACGGGCACCAAGGTCGTATGCAGCGAGGGGGATTGCGGGGCGTGCACAGTCATGCTCGGCTGGCTGAATGCCCACGGCAAACTCGAATACCGCATCGTCGACGCGTGCATCCAGTTTCTTTTTCAGCTCGACTTATGTCACGTTATCACTGTTGAAGGTATTTCTGAAGGTGGTCATTTGCATCCGGCACAGAAAGCCATGGTCGAATGTTTTGGCTCGCAGTGCGGCTTCTGCACACCGGGCTTTGTCATGGCACTCGCCGATCTAACAGAAAAGGCAGAGACCCACACTTCTGCGACCATCAAAGACAAGCTCGCGGGCAACCTCTGCCGTTGTACCGGGTACGAGGCCATCGTCAAAGCTGGTCTCGCGCTGAACGGCATACCCTCGCCAAAGTTGCTCGAACGCTTCGATCGCAAGGCGATGGAAGAAGAGTTTAATGTGCTTGCCACACATTCAGTCAAAATCGCAGGCGCAAACGGTGAGTTGTTTTTTAAACCACAGAACCTTGACGAAGCGCTGAAGCTGCGCGCGGCTCTGCCACAGCTAAAAATTGTCGCGGGTGGCACCGACCTCGGCGTTCAGCACAATAAAGGCAAGTCTCTGCTGACTCAGGTGATGTTTATCGCACACCTGCATGAAATCGCCGAGGTAAAGCAGCTTGGTGAAACTCTCGAAATCGGCGCTGCGGCCAATTGGTCAGACGTGCTGGCCGCAACTGAGCAGCATCTGCCAGAACTGCATGCAATCCTCAAAATTTTTGCAGCTGAGCAGATTCGCAATGCCGCGACGATCGGCGGCAACATTATCAACGCCTCACCGATCGCAGATTCGTTGCCGTGCCTCTATGTTCTCGGCGCAAGGCTTGTGCTCACCTCGATCTCTGGCACGCGCGAGGTGGATATCAACGCCTTCTATACCGGCTACAAACGCTTTGACCTTCAACCCAACGAGATACTGACGAAGGTGATTCTGCCACTGCCTGCAAATGATGCAACCGTAGGTTTGTACAAAGTCTCGAAGCGGCGCGACCTCGACATCTCAACGGTGACGCTGGGCCTGCACCTGAAAACCCGCGCAGGCAAAATCACCGAGGCGCAGCTCGCGGCAGGTGGTGTCGGGGCAACCATCGTGCGTCTGCGCTCTGCAGAGAAGGCTCTCGTCGGCAGAGAATGGTCAGAAGCCACTTTCGCGCAGGCCGGGCAGATTGCTACGTCAGAAATTTCGCCGCAGAGCGATGTGCGTGGCTCTGCCGAGTTTCGCAAGGTGCTGGTGAAAAACCTGTTCCTGAAGTTCTATGCCGAAAGACAGCCAGTATAACGTGCCGGCGTCAGTCACTAAAGCCGGGTTTTCGCGGCTTATTGCTCAATTCTTCTAACAACTTTTCGAGTTCAAGCTCGAGAATTTTCTCGATCAATGCGCCGATCTTCGGGTTGACCTTAGTATTATGCTCGATGTTACGCATCGATTCAGCGTAAATCTTGTCAAAGAACGCCTGCCTGAATGATGCCGATACGCCTTCCATCATGGTAAACCTACCCCGCGGGGGTCTGTTTGTCTATTTTTTTTCATGTTTGTCCCCTATCTATTAAATACCAGAAAACCGCTGAATTTTCTCACATGGTTTGAAAAAAAGCGGGTTTACGCAGCGGCCCTAGACGCGTTGCGTGCCGCATGCCGCCGAAGGTAAGCACTGCAAAAAAGCCAAACGCTGAAAGCGCTATGCAAAATCATCCCGTGCCGCAGGGCGCAGTCGGCACTTCACACCCACATGAATCGGCGGTGGGCCATGTTACGGGCCAGGCGCCGTATATTGACGACATGCCGCGCATGGCGGGCGAGCTGATTGTCGATTTCGTCGGCAGTTCGTTTGCGCACGCAGAGATTCTGAGCGTCGATATTTCGGCCGCCCTGAAGATACCCGGAGTTTTTGCCTTTACATACAAAGACATCAGCGGCGTGAACCTGTTCGGGCCGATCATTCAAGACGAGGTGTTTCTCGCAGAGACGCACGTGCACTTCATTGGCGAGCCAATTGTCGTCGTTGCGGCAGAAACGCCCGAGTTGATTGCACGAGCGAAACAGGCTATCAAAATCGAGCTGCGCGAATTGCCTGCGATACTTTCGATCGATGCTGCGATTGAGAAAAAGAAATTTCTAACCACACCGATCAAGATGGAACAGGGTGACGTGGACACAGAACTTGCGAAATCCTCACACCGTCTGAATGGCACATTCATCATCGGTGGGCAGGAACAGTTCTATCTCGAGTCGCAGGCGGCGTTCGCAATACCGGGTGAAGGCAATGACCTGACGGTGCATTCGTCGACGCAGAACACAACCGAAGTGCAGAAGGTCGTCGCCGAAGTTCTGGGTCTGAAGCACAGCGAGGTCGTCTGCATCTGCAAGCGCATGGGCGGTGGCTTCGGCGGCAAAGAAACGCAGGCGGTGATGCCGGCTCTCATGGCGGCGATCGTTGCGCAGAAAACGCGGCGGCCGGCGCGCTGCCAGTTCAGCAAAGACCTCGACATGATGGTGACGGGTAAACGCCACCCGTACAAGGCATTTTATGATGTGGGTTTTACGGCTGAGGGCCGCGTGACGGCGCTCAAGGTTGACTATTTTTCAGACGGTGGCTGCACCGCCGACCTTTCCACTTCGATTCTTTCACGGACGCTCTTTCACACCGACAACTGCTACGGCATACCCAACCTGCGCGCGACGGGCACTATCTGCAAAACGAATCTGCCGTCGAATACCGCGTTCCGCGGGTTTGGCGGGCCGCAAGGCGTCGCGGCGATCGAGAACATTCTTGAGGATATCTCTGCGAAGCTCGGGCTCGATGCGTACGACGTT
>JAKQXK010000495.1 GCA_029561505.1 Spirochaetota bacterium
CTGGCTTTTTTTGACTCTTATCGGGCTGTCCGTCGGTGGGTTTTGCCGCCGATTTCACGGGCCGCTGAATCGGCACCACGTCACCCCACGGGCCATACAGGCCATCGCGATACGCAGACCGCAGGCGAAAGTAGCGAAAACGCACCGGAAGGTTGCGCTTGATTTCGGTGCGCGTTACCTTTTCGCGCATCGAAGTTGCCTCTTGCACTTCGGCGTCGGTTGATACCTCGTCATTCTCAAGCCATTCAACCTGGTAGAAACGCGCATCGGGTCGCGCCTCAAGAATAATTCTGACAGGATACGTCTCTTCGTTATTTTTGGTCTGGCTGCCCAGACCGGCGGCTGCGAACAGAAGCAAGACCACCAAACCGGATTTCGAAACGACGCTTCGCATATGCGCTCTCAGTAAAGAAGCAAATCTTCACGTCAACAACAAGCGTTTGTTGCCTATTTCTGCTGAATCACCTGCGCATTCTGGCCATCAGCCAGAATAACGCTCACCTGCGTGTTTCGGTCGCTGCTCAATCTCTCGGTTGCGAGCACACCGATGAGCTGGTTATTGTCGGTTTCAAGAAACAAATCTGCCTGTTCGGTGACTTCGACAAGGCGTACTTCGAGGCTGTTTTCACCGGGCGCCAGGTCAACAGGGTTAAGCGCCAGTTTTTCAGTCTTTGCCAGACCGTCGCCCTTCAACACGAGCTCTGCCGCAAAAAGTTCGTTGCAATAAACTTTGAGTTTGTACGTTGAGCCTGGCTTCAGCCGTTCGCTGCCTGCCAGAACTTTAACTGTGACGCCCATTGCATCGGCGAGGTCTGGTTGATCTCGAACTTTTTTCAAAAGAGTCACAGAACCATTGACGCTCTGCGAACGCAATTCAGCTGGCGGCTTGATTTTCGCGTACAAATCGGCTGACACGATTTGCTCGAGGTCGAAAGTTGAGCGGTCGCTCAGATGAACTTTTTTTACCAGAAGCGCGCCATTTTGCCAGACAATATCGAGTTTTTTGATCAGGGTCGCGCTGATGCCGACAAAACCAGTTGCGCCGGCCAGCTGTGCGGCCACCTCGCTGTTCAGCACCAGTTTTCGCTGTTGTTTGGGCTGACCCTCAAACTGTACTTCGGCGATAAACTCGTGCGATTGAGCACCGGCAACTGCAAATGAAACGCGGTTGATTTTCGGCCCGGCCTTCGGTGCCTTTGCCGTAAGGCTGACATCGTCGCCCACCTGAGGATTTCCCTCGTTCATGCGGGCGATTGCCTTTGTGTGAAACGCCTGAGTGATTTGGGCGCTGCCTTTTGCTTTGCCTGAACGATAGAAGAATACTTTTGCGCCCATCGCGAATTCGCCGGCCTTATTGGTTACAATCGTTACCTGATTACGCTGCGTATTGACGTCGCGCACGCGACCCGCGGCGCTGACCGCGCTGGTGATGGCAAGCCATATGATGCAGCTCAGCTGCATCATATGGCTTGTGCTTCTTATAAAGAACATTTGCCTTCCAGGCATTCGCGCGCAAATTCAGCGGCTGTCGTGCCTGCGTACTGGTCGGTCAGCATTCGAAAGATCGCGTTCGACTTTTCTGCATCGCCTTCGGCCTTGTAGCCCAGCGCCATACCGACGTAGGCTTCGCTGCGAATTTCGGCATCGGGTTTGCGCGCAATAACGTTCTCGAGAATCTTGCGGCCATCGGCGACTTGCCTCAGGCGCAGCTGCGTGACGTAACCTTCGCGGTACATAGCGTAAGACGCCATGCGGTGCTTGGGGTATTTCGTGTAGAACTGCGAATACAAACCGTTTGCTTCAGAGAATTTGCCGGCGCTTTCGGCAACCGAAGCCTGTTGAAAGAGCGACATGTCGATATCGGGCAATTGAATTTTACCGAGTTTCAGGGTTTCTACGGCCTTGATCGTGATGGCTTTGGTCAGCGTGTTGCGATCTTCGTGTCTGAACAGCAGAGTGTATTCGCCCGCCGGAATATCTTCAATCAGCAGAGGCGATTTGCAGATATACGAAGCCGCCGCACGCGTCGCATCTTTGTATTCAAACGTAATCGCTGCATCGGCAGGGTCGCAGCCGCTGATTTCGAGCTTTCCCAGAACCTTCATGATGTCATTTTCTGTGTATTCGGCAATTTTGTCGAGCGCTGCCTGCGGGTCTTGCCCGACTGTCCATTCGATAATGTCGCTGATTATTGCGGTTCCGGTTTTTTTGCTAACGACCTGATAGGCGAGAATACGCGCTTCGTCAGCTACCTGAATTGTAGCAGTGACAAAATGTGTGTAGTCTGAACCTGCAGGGGCAAGCGCACCCGGCGCGAACCCCGAGAGCGAGAGCATCTTTTCTGCTTCGACGATGTCGTCGGTTTTTGTTTCAATGAGATCAAAGCTCGCGCGTTTTGCAAGCGCGTTTAAGAGCATTGAGTCGAGCCCTGCGAGTTCGGTCAGCTTCTGAGCGGCGGCATTTGCTGCGCGCACGGGCTGAACCGCGAGTTTCCAGCGTTCTGCCGACCCTTTGTCGGCATTCTTCTGAGACGCAATCTTTTTCGCGAGCCCTGCCGCCGCTTCGGCCATGCTCTTCTCGAGTGAGTCTGCGCTACCGACGGCCATTGCAGCGATCGTCTGGTCACCTGTTTTGACGGCGCGTAATACAATCTGTTTCGTCGCGGCCAACGTGATCGCCTCGCCCGTGACATACATGTCGAGGGTTTTTATCGCGCCCGAGAGTTCGGGGCATTCGCGAAAACCTGCCGCGCATTTTTCTTGCTGGGCAATGATGCCCTTTATGGCAAGGCGGTCGCGAATCGTCAGCGACTTATCTTGCTGAATTTCTGCCTGCGCGAGGTCGGCGAGGCGCCCGCCTTCAGAACCTACGTCACCCCTGATATCAAAGATGCCGACCGTGAGGCCGTGCACAAAAGCAACGGGAAAAGAGGTGAGCGCAAACAACAGTAATAATTTCTTCATGCCTGAACGTGTAAGCATGGCATAAGGCTTCAAGTAAAAAAGACTTGCCCCCACCGCTTGGCTCGAAGTAAAGCCAACCTTATGGTAACTCTCGAACAGCTTGAGCAACTTGAGGGGCGCATCGTTAAGGCGCTCGAACTGATCTCTGACCTGCGGGTCGAGAACAGTCATCTTGAATCAGAGGCCGAACGCCTCAAAGCCAGCAATGACCAGCTGAGGCTCACCGCAGAAGAACGCGAAAGGGAAGCGCAAAAGTGGCAACAGCAGCTGCAAGAGGCAACGCAAGAACTTGGCCGTCTGAAGGCAAAAGAGCAAGAGCTCGAAACGCGAATACTCTCGATTATCGCGAAACTCGACAACCTCAAATCTGCAGACAAGCCTGCAGGTGGCGGTCAGACCGTCACGGCAAGCCCGGCAGCCGCACCCGCCCCTGCTGCTTCGGCATCCGTATCTGAAAGCGCGGCAAAGAGCCAACCGGCAGCCGCAGCCCCTGCGGCAGCAGCGAGCCTTGCAACGCTAAACGAGAAAGATGAAATCGTAATCGATGAAGATGACGATGAAATCATTTTGCTCGAAGACGAAGAAGACATTATTTCAGAAAAGTCCTCAGCCAAAGAAGAGAA
>JAKQXK010000393.1 GCA_029561505.1 Spirochaetota bacterium
TCTTTTCTGCTGCCATGGTTTCCCCTGAAGGTTCGCCTGACGAGCAAACCCCATCGCGTGCACGCTCTCAAAGCGTGCATTGTTTGACAAGTGGATTAATAGACATATAAATCTTTTGTAAATGCCAACCACCCTCTCTGAGCGGGTTCAGTTGAGCACGCAGACGTGCCCCGTGAACCCAGTCAACGGGGGCAGCTCGGCAAGAAATTCAATGCCCGCAGCGTTTGAATGCTGCATAAACGCACTCGGAAAATCGAGACTTGAAAACCCTGTGCCAGCGGCCTTGAGCAAGGCCTCGCGCGCCGTAAAAGCCTGCAAAAAAGCAGCACCCTGTTTTGTCGGCGGCTCACGGGCGATATACACCCGTGCCTTCGCCGACAAGATGCCGGTTGCGAGATCTTGCCAATCGGGTACGGGCCGAAGTTTTTCAATGTCGATGCCAACTTCACATTTGCTGAAGGCGAGCGCCAGAGCTCCGTGCGAATGCGACAGATTGAACTTTAGCGCCGGGTGGTCGGGCAGATACGGTTTGCCGTGCTCTGTCATCGCGATACAGATTTCCCGGGGCGGCAGAGTTTGAATATAAACTGCCAGTAGCTGGCGCAGCGTCGCGCGAGCGAATAAGAATTCGCGCGCTTTTGAAGCGGGCAGCATTTCGTGAGCGCGCAAGAGTTCTGCCTCTGAAACCAGCCCGCCAAGGTCTTGAAGATGAGCGTCGTGAATAAACCAGACGTGAGCACCGATCTGGGGTACATTTGCCGTGGCGACTGCTTTGCTGATCCATGCTGCACCTTCACCAGTATGCCAAAAGAGTGCACTGCTCTCATGAAAGAAAGTCATGGCGAATGGTTACGCCTTAGCTTTTTAACAATGCTTCGTATTCGGCGAGCACTTCTTTGTTCGCAATCGTCTCACGATTCGTGATCGGCCGCCCGAGCGCGATGTATTTCACCGCGAGCTCAACTTTTTTGCCGTTGATCGTGTAAGGCACCCCACTCACCTGAAGAATGGCTCCCGGTACGTGCCGCGGAGAAACTTTATCACGAATGGTCTTACGAATAACGTCGCGCAACGGGTCGCCCAGCTCACCTGATCGCAGTTTCACGAACAGCACCACCTGCTCGTCTTCGTCTTTGGGCCGGCCGATAATCAGTGAATCTTCAATCTCAGGCATGAGATCGAGCACGCGGTAGATTTCTGCAGTACCGATGCGCACCCCCCCTGGGTTGAGCGTCGCATCGCTTCTGCCACCAAACACCATGCCGCCGCGCTCATTCAACAGCGCAAAGTCGCCGTGCGCCCACACATCTCTACCGGGGTATCTTTCAAAATATGAGGATCTATACCTCTCACCAGTCTCGTCGCCTAAAAAGCCCAGCGGCATCGACGGAAAAGGTTCTGTGCACACCAGCTCACCTGTTTCATTCACGACACTTTCACCGGCGTCGTTCCAGATTTCAACCGCCATTCCAAGGCCCCGCGACTGCAACTCGCCCAGCGTGACGGGAAGATCGGGATTGCCGAGCGCAAAACAGCCGTTGAGATCGGTGCCGCCTGAAATTGAACTCAGCTGCGCGCTCTCGTGAATGTGCTCGTAGACGAAAGTGAAGCCTTCGGGTGGCAACACCGAGCCAGTTGAAAGAACTGCCCTTATTTTGCTCTGCCGCGTTATCTCGCGCGCATCGAAATTTTCTTGCGCGAGCGTCATCAGGTATTTCGCGCTTGTGCCGAATACCGTCACGCCGCGGTCTGCCGCCATTTTCCAGAGTGAATCGGCCGAAGGGAAAAACGGATTGCCGTCGAACAGCACAACCGTTGCGCCAAAACAGAGCGCAGAGACAAGCCAGTTGTACATCATCCATCCACACGTCGTGTAATAGAAAATAGTGTCAGAGGCACCAGAACCGCAGTGCAGCATATGCTCTTTCATGTGGTTGATGATAACGCCGTGTCCCTGCACGATACACTTCGGCAACCCCGTTGTGCCCGACGAATACATGACGTAGAGCGGGTCGCTGAAACCATATGGCTTGAAGATAATTTCGGCGTCGCTCTCGTGCGCGGTGTTCGCCGCCACAATCGTCACGCCCGCGAGCGCGTTACCGAGCAGCTCGAGTTCAGCCGCGTCGGCCCGAAAAATCACCAGCGTTCTGGTCTGGGGTGAGCGGGCGACGATCTCGACAATTTTGTCGACCACGCTGATTTTTTTACCTTTAAAGAAATAATGCGTCGCCGCGCAGAGAACATCGGGCGCGAACTGCGATAGCCTGTCTGCGGCCGCTCCGACACCAAAATCGGGAGAAGTTGAACTGAACGTCGCCCCGCGGCTGACTGCCGCAAGCAGCACAATCAGCGTTTCTTCGCTGTTGGGCATGAACGCCGCGAGCCTCTTGCCCGCACCGATGCCATGCGCTGCCAACAGCTCTGCCATCGCCGATGTCTTTTTGTAAAGCTGGCGGTAGCTGAGCGTCGCGCGTTCGCCCTGCTCGTCGAGCGCAATGATCGCCGTTTTGTCAGACTCGCGCCGTGCGCCGAGCGCCATGTGTGCCCAGTTAATTTCAGCCCCCGGAAACCACCTGCTGTGCCGCCAAGGTATTTGTTTTTCGAGCACCTTTTCGAAAGGTCTTAAAAAAGGTATGTGTGCCGATTCGGTAAAGGCCCGCCAGAAATCTTCGGGGTTTTCAACGGACCAGCGATGCAACGCCGCGTAATCTGCCAGATGTGCGTTGAACCGTTTCGCGGCAAAATCGCGAAAACGCCGCATCGCATTATCGTGAGGTGGCTGCCAGAGCGTGATCACGTGCGCAGAGATTTTTAGCCAGCGCCGTTCAGGTAGCCGGCGATCTTGCGCACCACAAACCGCGGACTGAATTTGCCTGAGATGACCATAACCTTATTCATGAATCCATGGATAATCAGCGTTTTGCCCTTCAGAAATTTATTTACTCCGTAAATTGCGACGGCTTCTGCCGTGGCGGGTTTCATGAGTTTTGAACTGAACAGCCGCGACTTGTGCATGCCGGCAGTATCGGCGAACTCTGTGACGGTGGCTCCGGGGCATAAGACCGAAACCTGAACGCCGCGGGGTTTGATTTCATCTGCGATCGCCTCAGAGAAATGCAGCACAAACGCTTTCGTGGCATAATATACAGCCATAAATGGCCCCGGCTGAAAAGCTGCGGTTGACGCCACATTCAGAATGCGGCCTTTCTTGCGCTTTGACATTTCTGCGCCATAGAGGTGCGTCAGCTCGGTTAGAACGCGAACATTGAGATCAATCTGCATCAGCTCGCGCTTGAGGTCGAGATCCACAAATTTTCCGCTCGAACCAAAACCGGCATTGTTCACGAGCACATCGATTTCGAGTTTGGCCTTTTGGGTTTTGCTGAAAAGCGACTGCGCAGCCTTCGGAGATGCGAGATCGAGCGGAATCGAAGTCACTTTAACAAGCGGAGAAAGACTGTTCTGTAAGGCCTTGAGATTCTTGGCGCTGCGTGCCACGACGACGAGATCGTAACCCCGGGCAGCGAATATCTTCGCCATTTCATAGCCGATGCCGGTCGATGCGCCGGTGATGAGCGCTACTGGTTTGT
>JAKQXK010000575.1 GCA_029561505.1 Spirochaetota bacterium
ATGCATGGTCTTTCTTCGAAGGGAAGACGCCTGCCTACACTCCGGCTGTAGGTGCCCCCGTTGCAGCACAATCTGTCAGCGATTCAGCAGCAGGCTTCATGTACCAAGGTATGGTTGGCCTCGCGTTCAATCTCGGTATGCTGACTGAAGGCTCTGCTTCGGCGACCAACATTCTGCTCGAAGGTGGTTACCGCGGCGGTCAGGTTGAAAAAGGCGCATTTAAGTTTGACATGAGCGGTTACGTGCTGCGTGTCGGTGCTGCTTTCAATTTCTGAGCTACCGTTTCAAGTAAGTCAAAAAAAACGGGCGTAAGCCCGTTTTTTTTTGCCCTCAGCGGCGATTGCACTTTACACGATAAGATACCAGTAGTGCCTTGAATCCGCATGCGATTTGTTGCCCATATTCTGCTGCCGCTTGCATTCGCGCTTGTGCCGGCCTGTGGTCAACGCGCGCTCGGTGCCGCCGAAGAACCGCTCGCGATTATCTATGGGGCCGACGAGGCTTTTCGTCCTTACGAATGGTTTAACGATGAAGGGCGGCTCGATGGTTTTCAGATCGAGCTGATTCGTGAAATTGGCGAAGTGACCGGCCGCCGCGTGGCGTTTGTTTCAGGCCCCTGGAGCACAATTCGCGCGCGCTTCATCGAAGGTAGCGTCGATGTGGTGAGCATGTTCGATCAGCCTGTGCGGCGCGAATATGCGGATTTTAGTAATCCCCATTCTGTGCTCGCATCGGAAATATTTATCCGTGTCGGTTCGAAGCCGATTTTGTCGCTCGAAGAATTAAATGGTAAAGAAGTGATTCAACAGGCAGGTGCGCTGTCGACCGAGCAGCTGCAGGCGCTGGGTATCAGATTCAAGTCGATTCAGGTGCGCGACCAGTTCGAGGCGATGCGGCTTTTGGCGTCAGGTAAACACGATTGTGTCGTCACCACGCAGGTGGGTGGCCGGTACGCGCTGCAAAAACTGCAGCTGCAGAATATCACAACTTCGGGCAAGCCCATTCTCGCGTCGAACGTCGCGTTCGCAGTAAAGAAAGGTAAGACTGAAATATTAAATCTGTTGAACGAGGGCCTCTCGAGACTTAAGGCCAATGGTAGTTACGAAATTATTTACCAAAGATGGTTCGGTGAAAGCAATCGCATTCAGCTCGGCGAAATGCGCCAGATGCAGCGGGTGCTGCTGTTCGCTCTCGCAGGCCTCGCGTTTTTGATTGCGGCTGCGCTGTTGTGGGTGAGACTTTTGAGACGCGCCGTTAAGGCCAAAACTTTTGAATTGCAATACCTTGCCGAACATGACTCGCTGACGGGCATCTACAACAGGCACTATATCACGACTGCGATCAAAGACGCCATTCACGATTTTCATGCCCACCCAACTCAACGTGCCTTTGGTATACTGTTCATTGACCTCGACCGGTTTAAGCTTGTAAATGACAGCCTCGGCCACCATGTCGGCGATCTCGTGATCAAGGCTGTCGCCTTCGAGATTCTGGCTTCGGTCGACAACCGCTGCCTTGTGTCGCGCTGGGGTGGTGATGAATTTGTCGTGCTCGTCAAGTCGGTGCCCGACAACGCCGCCCTGCTCAAAGTTGCGCACAAAATCGCCGACAAGCTGAAAACGCCCTATACGTTTGGCGGCAAAGACCTTTATATCGGCGCGAGCGTTGGCGCCGTTATGGCATCGCTCAGGTACCAGTCAGCCGACCAGATGCTGCGCGATGCTGACAATGCTATGTATCGTGCCAAGGCAGATAAGCGCACTTCGGTACGGGTATTTGAGCAGCAGATGCATGAACTCGCGGCCCGAAATCTGCGGTTGAGCTCAGACTTTCAGAAGGCGATCGGGCGCGGAGAGCTGATCAACCATTATCAGCCGATTTATGAACTCAAATCGGGTCATCTGACCGGGTTTGAGGCGCTTGTGCGCTGGCAACACCCCGAACTCGGTCTTCTTGCGCCCGGTTCTTTTTTGCCGATTCTCGAAAAGACTGAGGCGATGCGGCTTTTGGGCGAGACCGTTATGCGCACAGCAGTCGCAGTCGCCAAGAAATGGCATGAGACGCACAGCGCCGAATTTTACGTGAGCATCAACGTCTCTGACGAGCAGTTTGCTTTTGGTAACCTCACCGAAATGCTGCAGGCGCTGCTTGAAGAATATAACCTGCCGCCCCATTGCCTGCGCATCGAAATTACCGAAACCGTGCTGATGGCTGACGTCTTCGGCGGTATGTCGCAACTCGACGAACTCAAGCGCCTGGGCATACGTATTCTTATCGACGATTTTGGCACCGGTTTCTCTTCGCTTAGCCACCTGGCGACCATACCTGCCGAAACGATCAAAATTGACCGTTCATTCGTGCACGGGCTGACACCCAACACCAAGAACTTTGAAATCGTCCGTACGATTCTGGCGCTCAGCAAAAATCTGCATCTCGGTGCGGTCGCTGAAGGCATAGAGACTGCAGAAGAACGCCAGCTACTGACCGAGCTGGGGTGCGAATTTGGTCAGGGTTACCTGTTCGCCGCTCCCATGCCCCCGGTTGACGCTGAAGTTCTGCTGTCGATGCAGAAGGCCTGACGAAGTTTTTCAAAAGTCATTTGAGGCCGCCGCCTGCACGGGTGAAATCCCGCCAATCTAAGTGTTTACCCCCTGCATATCTGCTTTTTCATAACTTCGCTGGTTCACAAAAATCGCTCGACGGCGGCAATTCTGCCTCTGCAGTACGCCTATGTTGTTTCGAAAAATGTGGATTTTTAAAGTTCTGCTCGTCTGCGCGCTTTGCACCGGCTCCGCTGCCTTTGCCGAGGTGACGCTCAAATATGCTACTCTTGCACCCGAAAACACGGTTTGGGCACGCACCATAAAAAAATGCGTCGATGAAATTGAGACCAAGACACAGGGGCAGGTAAAGATTCGCGTTTTTTATGGCGGCATCGCCGGTGATGAACCTTCGGTGATGCGCAAACTCAAGACGGGCACGATCGACATCGCATCATTCACAGGGCAGACACTTGGCACGGTCGTTTCAGAATCGCGCATCTTTGAGCTCCCCTTCTTTTTTGACAATAGCCGTCAGGTCGACGCAGTCATTGCGAAAATTTATCCCGAACTTTCAAAAAAGTTTCTCGCGCAGGGGCTCGTACTTTCGGGCTGGGGTGAAAATGGTTTTGTTTACCTTATGAGCAAGAACAAACCCATCACACGCTACGAAGACATGCAGGGCGTGAAAATCTGGGCACCGAAGGGCGACCCGCTCGTCAAGGCGATGCTTGCAGAGTATGGTCTCGTGCCGGTCTATCTCGGCTTTGAGGCGGTGCTGCCGCAACTGAAAACCGGCGGTATCGATGCCTTCTACGCGCCGCCATATGGCGCAATCGGCTTACAATGGTTTCGCGAAGCGAAATACCTGACCAACAGCCGGCTCGCTAACGCCGCTGGTGCCACGCTTTTGGCAAAATCGGCTTACGACCGTCTGACCGATGATCAGAAGAAAATTGTCCATTCGACACTCGAAAAGTATGCACATGAGCTCACGCTCGAGCTTCGCCGCGAGAACGATAAAGCGTTTCAGGTGCTATTGAGTAAAGGCATTCAGAAAGTCGAGCCGAGTGCAGAAGAACTCGCGAGGTTAAAGGCCACCGCGCTTAAGGTGCAAGATAAACTCGTGGGCCAGCTCTATTCGAGAGAACTTCTGCAGGCAGCGCGTAAGGCACGCGACGGAGTAAAATAATGGCCCAGAAGAAGAAGCAGGCAGTGCGCAAGCGCGCGACCAAAACCAAAACGCGGGCCAAGAGCAAGGTAAAGGCAAAGCCCGCTGCGAAAAAAAGCACTGCAAAGAAGAAGACCGCCAAGAAAGCGCGCGGCGTGACAGCGAATAGCCGTTCGCAGCAGAGCCTTCTTAAATTGGCTGAGCATCCCACGCCGCAATACCGCTACGCATGGGAACGCGACCATTACGAGACGCTGAAGGCCTTCTGGCCATTTTATCTGCACGAGCATTCGCGTCGGTCAAACCGGCTGTTGCACTTCATCGGCTCGACGCTCGCATTGGTGTTAATCGCGCTGGCGATCGGTACCGGTGCGTATATTCTGCTGCTGATCGCGTTAGTGAGCGGTTATGCTTTTGCGTGGTTTGGCCACTTCTTCATCGAGAAGAACCGTCCGGCAACGTTTAAGTATCCGCTGAAATCTTTCGTTTCTGACTGGCGCATGTGGTATGCCATGCTCACCGGGAATATCAGCCGCGAACTCAAGAAGTACGGCATCATTTCAAGATAGAAATCTATTCGAAGGCCACGAAAGTGGTCTTTGGATAGATTTGGCATGACCTTTGCTGCGCAAAGGTTGAATGCTCGAACTCAAGTACGGCAAACGCAGGGTAGTCAAGTATCGCGGGGCAAAAACCGTCATCGGTGGCCTTACGCCCAAAGATAAAATTGATATTCTCATGTATGTCAGCAAAGAGCTGTCGACGATCAACGACAAAGACACGCTGTTCACCAGGGTGATATCGCTTTGCTCAGAAATTTTCGAAGCCGACAACGTGACGCTGCGCATGTGGGAAAATGACCTGCTTCAACCGGTTGCATTTTTGGCGCAGACGGTGCCCGAGCGCAGGCAACTGGCGAGCGGCGAAGGTTTTTCAGGCTCGGTATTTGCCGAGCAGAAATCGAGTCTCATCTATGACCTTTCTCAAAACAGCAAATATCTCGACCCGGGCGAGAACACGCTTTGCGTTATTTGTGCGCCGATAAGCGTTCGCGAAGAAAAACTGGGCACTCTCGCAGTTGAAAAGGGAACCTCGCACTTTTACAAGAATGACGACCTCGAAATTCTCGAGGCAATGGCAGCACAGATTGCGCTCGCCATCTTGAGCGCCCGGCTGATCACCGGTATTCTTGAATCGCAGAAAGTGCAGCAGCGCCTGACAAGCCAGTTACAGTTCGACCTGCGCATCGGGCGCACTGTACAATCGCAGATTATACATTCGTCTATACCGGCCTTCAAGGCGATCGATATCAGGGCAGCTTACGAGCCGATGGTTGAAGTGAGCGGCGACTACTTTGACTATTACCGCTCGCACGAATCGCTGACTTTGATAATGGCCGATGTTTCAGGGCACGGTGTGCCGGCGGCGCTGATTACCATGGCTTTGCACTATCACTTTCGGCTGCTCAGCGCGCAGGGGTTAAGTTTGCTCGAGCTGCTCGCGCAGCTGAGTGATCATATGAAGCCGATATTGCCCTCGGGCATCTACTTCACAGCACAGTTGCTGCGCGTTCACAGCGACTACAGTTTTACTTTCGTGAATGCGGGACATCCTAAACTCATGCATTTTTCTGCTTACAGCAACCAGCTGCTCACGCAATATGACACGCCAGGTTACCCGCTGGGTATTGCCTCTTTCGACATTAATGACTACGAAGAGATAAGCGGCAAGCTGCGCCCGGGTGAGACTCTCGTGATGCTGACCGACGGTTTTGCAGAGCAGCAAAACAGCCGGCACGAGCAGCCTGGCACAGACAAAGTCATCAGTTGGTTAGGCACGGCGCTCGCCGAGCCGGCCGGCGCAATCGATTCATTCATGCAGAGTTTCAAACTCTATAAGGGCGATGAACCAAACGGCGACGACCTTACGGTTTTGACCCTGCACTACAATCTACGCCATCTAGAGGCCGATACGCTGATTCACCAGAGCCGGCAGAAAATCAAGGCTGCCGACCATGTTGCCGCCAGGGCGACGGCAATGGCTGCGCTCGCGGTGCGCCCAGAACACCAGGACGCACTCATAATTGTCGGCAAGCTGGCACTTGTCGAGCGCGACTACAAAACCGCAGCGGAGTATCTTGCGCATGCCTGTGCGTTCGACGACCATGTCGACCCGCAGATTCTGCTGCTGGCAGGGCATGCGTCTTATAAGGCCGACGATATTTCATCTGCCAAGCGATTCTTGAAGCTGCTGGTTGCCGACGAACCGCAGAATCTGAAGGCTTCGTTGCTACTCATTCGCTGTTACGTGCGCGCCAATGAGCCGCATAAGGCCCTCAGAACGCTGAATGCCGCTATGAAATATGCACCGCAAAATGAAAAGCTGCATCAGGTCGCGGCATACCTGGCAAAGTCGAAAAAAACACTGATTCCGGCGAAAATATAAAAAACGCTCGATCATCTCTTTCAGCGTTTATTATCGCCTTATGGAAGTTTCATATTATTTCAAAAACCTGCCACCGACCGATGCGATCAAAGCTTACACAAGCAAGAAGATCGAAAAGCTCAAAGAGCGGCTGCACCATATCGAAGGTATAGACGTTCGCTTTTCACTCGAAAGGCAAAACCAGTTTTTTGAAATCACCGTTCATGGTGATGCGACTGTCTTTCATTTGAAGAAGAGTGACAAAGACCTCTACGCAGCTATCGATAACACCCTCGATGTTCTGAATAACCAGATCGACAAATACCGCAAAAAGTTTGAAGAAAAGACCGCGCAGGTCAAAGAGATGTTCATGCCTCAGATTACCGGGCGCGTGCAAGAAGACGAGACCGAAATCGAAGTGCGCGACGCTGAAATCAAACCTATGGATGATCTCGAAGCTGTGCTGCAGCTGAGATCAAAACAATTTCGCTTTTTAATGTACCATCATGTGAACGAGCAGCGTTACGGCCTTGTCACGGCGCGCAATGACGGCAACTACAGCATCGTTATGCCCGGGGGTGGTGGTTTTGTTGAAACGGTAGTGAGGCTCAGCAATGACAAGCTTGAGAAACTGGCCGAGTCGGTTTACCCGGTATCAAAATTTACTGTCGCTGAGGCGCTTGATATTCTTGGCGAAGCAAGCCTTGAGTTTCTGGCCTTTGTCAACGAAGACACAGGCAGACTGAATGTCATGTTTCACGCGCAGGGTGGTGGCATCATGATCAAGAGGCCCGCTAACTGAAATCGGTCAAGGTTCGCGAATTACTCAAAGACGCAGACCGCCTGCGCCTTAAGCTGATAAACGAAGACGCCGATCTTGATCGCGATCTTCGCGAAATCGATGTGAATCGGCCCGGTCTTGCTCTCAACGGTTTTTTCGAGCATTTCGCCCATGATCGCATGCAGGTGTTCGGGCAGGGTGAACACGCATACGTCAGCAGCATCTCGCCGGAAAAACTGCACGAACCGCTCGAACGTTACTTTAACTATCCGATTACGGGTATTGTCTTCACTCACGCGAATTATCCTCCTGAGCTTTTTCTTGAATATGCGCGGCGCAACCGAACACCTGTCTTCATCACCGAGCACCGCACCAGCAAGTTCATCAACGTCTTTACAGATTTTCTTGATGCTGCTCTCGCCCCACAAACGCTGCTGCACGGCACGCTTGTCGAGGTTTCAGGGGTCGGCATTCTCATTCAGGGCAAGAGCGGGGTCGGGAAGAGCGAGACCGCGCTCGAACTTGTGCAGCGGGGCCACAGTCTGGTCGCAGACGACGCCGTGCGCATCATCTGCCGCGACGGTGCGCGGCTTTATGGTTATGTGTCGCAGACGATCGAGCACCATCTCGAAATTCGCGGCCTGGGCATCATCAATATCAGCGACCTTTTTGGCGCGGGCGCAGTGCGCATGAATAAGCGCATCGACCTGATCATTCATCTCGAAGACTGGGACGACAAAAAAGAATACGACAGGCTTGGTCTTGAAGACCATACAGAAGAAATTCTGGGTGTCGAAATTGCCGTGATGACGATACCTGTAAGGCCAGGGCGAAACGTGCCCGTGCTGATCGAAACCGCGGCCAAGAACTTCAACCTTAAGTCGCGTGGGCACAATGCCGCGCGCAAATTTCAAGAAAGACTTTCGCGCATGATTCGCGAAGCGGCAGAAAACTAGGGGGCAGCATGGTTTCACGCACTGCGACAATCAAGAATGAATCGGGGGTTCACGCCAGACCGGCGGCCGTTTTTGTGAAAATGGCGAACCGGTACCCCTGCGAGATTTATGTTGAGAAAGATAACCAGCGTATCAATGGCAAGAGCATTATGGGGCTAATGATGCTCGCGCTGACGCAAGACACGCGTATTACTGTAATCGCCGAAGGCGAGAAAGAAGAAGAAGCTGTCGCGGCGCTTTGCGCGCTCGTCGAGAATAGTTTTGTAGAGGTATAGGAGCATCTAAAAGACGCTGCTCGAATGCCATTTCATGGCTTCGGAAAATCAGCATGTCGCGGTCGCATCGCGCGTATCTTTCCCTCAAATTCGTAGAGCGACCGCTTGCCGTAATAATCTGATGCCGTTTCGACTGCATGGCAGTCGGCGTTGACTGCGTTACCCCTGATGGCGAAGGCAAGATCGATTTGTTCACGCAGTCGGCGAATTTCTGCCGGGTCTGAAGACATCGCCTGGTCGGGGCCGGGAAGTGTTTTGTCGAGGGTGAAGTGTTTCTCGATAATCTGAGCTCCGCAGGCGACTGCAGCGAACGCGGCTTCGGTACCTGCCGTGTGATCTGAAAAACCGATTGGTGTGCCCGTGGGCGCGAGTGCGGCGATGCGCTGCATGCGACTGATATTTGCCTGCGCATTTTGAGTGGGGTAGAGCGAAACGCAGTGCAGCAGCGCGTAGTTTTGCGGTGAGACCCGGTTCAGGTGCTGAATCGCTGCGATGATTTCTGCTTCGCTCGCGGCCCCGGTTGAAACCATCAGGGGTTTCTTGCATGCCGCCGCCGCGTCGATGAGTGGCCAGTTGTTCACGTCACCCGATGCAATCTTGAAGGCAGGTACACCCAGTTGGTCGAGCATCGGCACCTGGTCTTCTGTCAGCGGGGTCGAAAAAAAGACCATGCCGAGCGTTGCGACGTGGTCGCGCAGTTGCTCATGAAAAGCTGCGTCGAGCTCGAGGCCTGCGAAAATATCATAGAGGCCATGCACATTCTCAAATTGACGGTTGATGAAAAAACGCGTCGTGTAAGACTGCAGCTTCACCGCATCGACACCGCTCGCCTTTGCGGCATCTGCCATGCGGCGCGCGAGGTCGATATCACGGTTGTGGTTGAGGCCGAATTCGGCGATCAGAAACGGTTTTGCGCCTGCTTGAATTTTTCGCTCTGTTGCATTTGCCGCACTTCGGTCAAGAATCATAAATTAAGTGTCGGCTTCGCTGCCTCGACCCGCCAGATGAAAATTCGGCTTCGGTAGCCCGTTAGTGCTTTTTTGAACGGCCGCGCAGGCCTTTTAAGAATTTTACGGGATTCACGTTCTCGCCATTCTTAGAAATTTCAAAGTGCAAATGCGGCCCAAAAGAATAGCCGGTGTCACCCGTACGCCCAAGAACCTGCCCGCGGCGAACGCGCTGCCCTACCGCGACGTGCCGGCGGCTAAGGTGAGCGTAAAGCGTCTTATACGTTTCATCGTGCTGCACAATAATTGCGTTACCGTAACCGCCCAGCCAACCCGAATATGTTACCGTGCCTGATTTAGCAGAACGTACCGGAACATAGAATGCCTTGAGGTCAAGGCCCTTATGGAATGCAGAGCGTGGCCAGCGGCGGTAACCATAACCACTCGTGATCACACGGCTTGAAACGGGTATGAGCCAGCCTTCAGCATGGCGAATCGGCTTTGCGCCTGGCAGAAAAATTTCTTCACCGATGTCGAGCAGGTCGATGTTCACATGCTCGTTCTCTGTCATGAACTTATCAAGCGGTACCTTGTGCGCCTGCAGAATATTGGCGAGACGCTCGTTCTTTTTGACAATGTAATAGAAGCCGTCGCGAGTCGGTATCGAAAGCGTCTGCCCGACAGAAATTTCCTGAAATTCGTTCAGGCGACTCGAACCGCTGATCGATTCGGGTTTGACTTTGTATTTTTTAGCGACGGATTTCAGAGTGTCACCCGGCTTGACCTTGTATTGCAGCTTCTGCACTTTCTGCGCGCTCTTTTCACCCGCTTTGTCATTCTGTTCGCGTTCTTCGAGCACACCCATCAACTGGTCTTTGATTTTTTCGTCGCCTTCAAACTGTGCGATTTCGCCGGTAATGTCAGACGCTTCAGAAATGACTTTACCCGACTCGAGACGACCTACACCGCCGACACCGGTCTTCGCGTCAGAGAACGCGAGCTTTACCGCGTTCTGGCGCTTTTTCCACAGACCGAAGCTTAGCGAGACAGAAACGCACGTAATCGCGAGTACCAGCCACACCATCGCGCGGCGGTCGATATGCAGCGCGCCGCTCTTCAGTGTACCGCGGCGCTTATAAAAATAAAGAAAATGACCCTTGCCCTGATAGGCAATCTCGGCGAAACCCAGGTTGACCCGCAGACCCGCAACTGCCGGTTTAGGCTGCGGTGCGGGCGCGATCTGCGCAGCCTGCGCACTTGCCGCAGGTTTTACGTTCAGAACAAAAAAATCTTTGCCTGGTTTTTTGCGTGGTTTCTCTGCGGGCATGTCGGGCCTATAGTTAGACTTTCGACCCGAAGAGGAGGTTTTTGTGAGACCTTTTTTTTTCCGCAAGGCAAACCCTTGTTTTATTGAATACCCTTTTTGTCGAGTTCGCGCACGAGACCGTAGCTTTCTTCGACAATTTTACGCGGGTCTTTCTTGTGACCGCCGTGAATGTTGACTGTACCTTTGAGCACAACGCCGCGTGATATATTGAGCACCGGGGTCGTGATGTCACCGAGCATGCGGCCCGTTTCGGTGAGGCGCACTTCGTCTTTGGCGTCGATGTCACCAATCAGCGTACCAGCAAGAATAACCTCGCGCGCGCTGATATTTGTCTTCACCTTGCCCGTCTCGCCGACGACCAGGGCTTCGTCGGTGCGGATATCACCTTCGAATTTACCGTCAACGCGCAGGCTGCCCGAGATATAAAAACGCCCCTCGAAAATCGAGCCTTCGCCGATTACTGAATTGGTTTGATCGTACTTCGCCATGTTATACCTGAGCTGCCTTAAAAATGTGGATTAACCATACCAAATCTAAGTAACGAGGCGGGGCGAGAATCAAAAAAGGCATTGCAGGCCGCCAGCAGACGCACTGTCGCAACTCAGCATTGCCGCTCATTTACAGCGCCATTTATGCCGATAATCGCAGAGATGCACCGTATCGAATTACGCCCTTACGCCCGGTATATCGTCTGTATTTTGCTGGTTCTGCCGCTGATTTCGGTGCTCGGCGCTGCCGACCAGCCGGATTTCGAAGACTACCGCAGGGTCGGGCGGGTGGTGCAGCCTTTTTCGCGCAACAGCGAGAAAAACCCGTACGGAGTGACGCTGCAGCTTCGTGAAAGTTCAATACGCAATCTTGCCGGTGGCGTCGTCTACGGCACTGGAGTTATGCGGGGTTATGGCAGATACGTGATCGTTGATCACGGGAAAGGCTGGCACACTCTCTATTCGAACGTCGCGCAAATCAGCGTCGCGCGCGGGCAGCAGGTTGCGCGCGGCAGTATCATTGGCAAAGCACGAAGCAAAAGGCTTTTTTTGGTTGTATCCTACAGGGGAAATCCAATTAACCCCTCAGAAACTATTGGCAAGTCTGCGCATGAAGAGCACGCTCAGCGTGCTCTTCATGCATTGGCTGCAAGCGACGAAACAAGATAATGCCCTGGGAACTCGTAAACGGAACGATTATAACTCCACACGACGTGCTTGAGCGCGGTTCGGTGCAGATCGACAAGACGCATATTCAGCACGTCTCAAAGACGTCGCGCAAATCTGCCGACGCGATGCAGATCGACGTGAACGGCATGCTGGTTTTTCCGGGGCTTATTAATTGCCACGATCATTTGCTCGGCACCTATGTGCCACGTGTTGGCGACAGGCGCCCCTATCTCAACTGGCTCGAGTGGGATAACGATCTCAAGAGTGCCCCGGTATACGCCGAACGACAGCAGATCGATTCTTCAGATCTTTATCTGCTCGGTGGTTACCGGCACCTGCTCTGCGGCATCACGCGCGTGCAAGACCACATACCGCATTTTGTGCGCGAGGCGTTCGCGAAAAATATGCCGATTCGCATCATCTCAGATTTTGCCATGGCACATTCGGTCACTTCGTTTGCACTGAAGTGGGGCGACGGCATCGAAGCCGAACACGCAAAAGCGGTTCAGAAGAATATTCCGTTTATCACGCATTGCTCTGAAGGTTATGATGACGAAACGCTGCGCAGCGTCGAAACGCTGGCGGCAAAAGGTGCGCTCAGCAAACAAACTGTTCTGATTCATGGCATTGCGTTTTCTGACAAAGACATGGATCTTCTCGCTGAGCACCAGTGCAACGTCGTCTGGTGCCCAGTGTCGAACCTCTATATGTTTGAGCAGACGGCGCGCGTCAAAGAACTTATGGACCGCGGTATCAACGTCACGCTCGGCACCGATTCACCGATGTCGGGCAGCTTCAGCATTTTTGAAGAATTTCGCACCGCGAGGGAGTTCTACCGTTTTGCCTATGGGGTCGATCTCGACGACAAAGTGCTCGTCGACATGATGACGACGAACGCCGCAAAAGCTATGTGCCTCAGCGACGCGGGCGCGATCGCCGAAGGCAAATCGGCAGATCTGTTGCTGATCGACGGCGCCGCCACGAACCCGTGGGCAGCGCTGACGCACGCCGACTATTCTGACATCATGCTCGTGATTACCGAAGGGCAGCCAAAATACGGCGACATCGCGTTCGCACCGGTATTCGATGCCATGAAGATACCCTACCAGACAATCGTTGTCAAAGGGGCACGCAAGATCGTCGCCGGCGATATTCTCGGACTGCAAAATCGTATACGGCGTGCAGTCAAATTCAAGAAAGAACTCGACTTTCTGCCGATAGAGGCCGCTTAATGCCGATAACACGCAATTACTCAGCTGGCTCAATTGTCTACTTTGCCGGTGACATCGGCGAAGATGTTTACGTCATGCAAAAGGGACGTATCTCTCTGATATCCACCTCGCTCGACCAGAAAGACGACATCAAAGAAGACGTGCGCAAAGGCGAGTTCTTTGGCGTCAAATCGGCGCTTGGCAGATACCCCCGTGAAGAGACGGCGCAGGTGCTTGCCGATTCACAGGTGCTCGTCTTCAAACTTGCTGAGTTCGAACAGTTTGGTCAGAAAAATACGCGTATCGTCTTGCAGATGCTGAAGGTGTTTTCGTCGCAGCTGCGCCGCGTACACAAAGCCGTGCGCGAGTTTCTCGGCGAACACGGCGCATCAGAAGCTTCGATGGAACTCGTGCGTGTTGGCGAATACTATTATAAGGCCGGCAAAACCGACTATGCGCTCTATGCATTTGCCGCTTACCAGAAGAATTTTCCCGCGGGGCCCCTGACCGAGCGCGTACGCCGCTTAGCGCAGTCAGTGAAAGAGGGCGCGGCTTTTCCGCTCGACCTGCCTGACATCAACGAAGAGGTTCAACGCAACGAGGTTGCGCAGCGTACCGGACAAATGATGAGCCGTGCCGAACAGCAGCCCGTTGACGACTACGCGCATCACGCCGATCTTGATATGCCTTCTGATATTCCCCCGGCGCTCGACGCCGACATGGGCGACATGGGTGACCTGCCGCCGCCCGCGGGTGATTTCGACCTGCCTATGCCAGATGACTTCGACATGGGCACGCCTGCAAAAACACCGGCGCAGCTCTATAGCGACGGCCTGAGTGCATTTGCCAACCACCAGTTCGACGAAGCACTCGCAGCTTACCAACAGGCGCTCGAGGCTGCTGCAAGCGACCCGGCGCTGCACGAAAAATGCCTGTTCGAACTCGGCCGCACCTATGTGAAAAAGGCAAATGCCAAGAGCGCCGTTGAAAAATTCTCTGAACTCTTGCGCACATATGCTCAGGGGGCGCTCACGCGCAAGGCGATGATACAGCTCGCTGAAATTTATGAGCGCGCGCGCGACAATGCCCGCGCGGCATCGCTTTACGAAAAAGCGTCGCGAATTCCGCCACAAGACAAAGAAGCAAATATTGCGCTGCAGAAAGCAAATCAGCTCAAGGGGCAAAAATGACCGGCGGTGGTCTCTTCAACAAATTCGGCAAACAGTACAACACCGGAGAAATAATCTTCTGTGAATTTGAGCCCGGTAACAGCTTTTACCTCATTCAAACGGGGCGTGTCAAGATTTCGAAAGTCGTCAAAGACAAAGAAAAAACCATGGATATTCTGAGCGTCGGCGACATTTTCGGCGAAATGGCGATACTTGAAGAGCAGCCCCGTTCTGCCACCGCAACTGCAATTGAACCTGTAACCGTGCTGCATTTTGACCGCGATAACTTTGTCTCGATGATGATGAGCCAGCCGCAGCTCGCGTTCAAATTGCTCGTGGTTTTCTCAAAGCGCATCTACGACGCTAAGCGGCGTCTCATGATTCTGCTGCTCGACGACATTCAATCTAAAATATCTGATGTGTTTCTGATGCTTGCCGAGAAAGAACCCACCTACGCGCATATGCGAGAGGTGTCGTTTCCAGTCACGATGGATGACGTTGCCAACTGGGCGGGCACCAGCGTCGATCAGGTTTCAGAACAGCTTAACCACTGGGCGAAAGTCGGCAAGGTCGAGCTCTATTCAGACCGCATTTTTGTGCGTAATCTGGCCGATTTCAAGCGTATTGTAGCACAGAAGCGCAAAACAGAAAAAAGGTAAATAACGGGCCGAAAAATGCCGAAGTACAATAGAGGACTACCATGCTACGCAAATTGATATTTTTCACCCTGACGGCCGCACCCCTGGTGTTCGCACAGGATAACGCCAGCAAGGTATCGCCACCTGATGCCCAGGCCGCCGGCGGGCAAATTCGCGATGAACGGGTTTCGGTCGAAAACCTCAGCTTCTGGAAAAAGAATGCGACCGATGGCAAAGGCGACTACCTCGAACTGACATTCGACATCGTCAACAAGACCGAAGACAGTATTCCTCTGAAGATGTTCATTATTGGGTTCAACGAAAAAGACCTCGTCGACGGCGAATACCGCCGTTATGTCGAATATCCGAAATGGAGGCATTTCGACGAAGACAAGCAGATGCACAAGATCGTGCTCTTCAACAGTATACCAGAAATCAAACACGAAGACGTGGCCGCTTACGCCCGCAAAAAAGAAGA
>JAKQXK010000577.1 GCA_029561505.1 Spirochaetota bacterium
ACAGCTGACTCATGACCGCAATGCCCCCGATGCGTTCGAATGCCTTGAAGCCATTGTTGCCACTGATGAGACGCTGCACTTCGGTCTTTAGCAGCTGCTTTACCTCGCCGTTCTCAGCGAGCGCTTTGAGGTCGCTGCCGAATTGTTTCAGGGCCTCGGCTCGAGGCACGATGAGAACTCCTAAGAATTTCTGGTCTTGCCCGACTACCATGCACTGTTCAATAAAGGGGGATTCAAGAAGTTTTGATTCAATCGGCACCGGTTCGACATTCTCGCCGTTCAAGAGCACTATCGTCTCTTTGCTGCGGCCGACGATTTTGAGGCAGCCATTGGCCGTGATGATTGCGAGGTCACCGGTATTCATCCACCCGGCGTTCAAGACCTTTGTTGTTGCTTCGGGATTCTTGTAATAACCCGCCATTACCTGAGGCCCCTTCACATGCAGCTCGCCCTTCTTGCCGAAATAGTTTTCACCCGGATAAATCGTGGCGCCGCTGGCAATGTCGATCAGGTGAATTTCGGTTTCGGCATAGAGCGGCCCTACGGTACCGATCACCGCATTTTCAGGCAGTCGCACCGAGATGATCGGTGACGTTTCGGTCATACCGTACCCTTCGAGTACGGCAATGCCGATGTCGTTAAAGAACTCGTCGATATGCAAGGGCAGGGCGCCACCTCCCGAAATGGTCGCGCGCAGACGTCCTCCCGTCGCTGCGCGTATCTTCTTTAAAACGACGGCATCGAGTAGCATCGCGGGCAAGAACGTCGCCAGAACTACCAGCCAGGCCGAAAGGTACGAAGCGGCCCGGGCGATAAAATTCTGCGGCAGAATTTTCAGGTTGTTGCCATTTAGCTCGCGCAGCGCCTGCCTGTATACATGATTGACTGCAACCGCAGCGCGAAACAGCGCGCGCTTAACGACGCTGCCTTCGGCTACTCTCGACAAGATGCCGTTGTAGATGCTCTCCCACAGGCGTGGCGCAGAGGCCATAAAGGTCGGCTTCACATTCTGCAGGTCGGCCTTGAGATGTTTGACGCTGGTATAGACGGTTTTGGCCCCCGAAGCTATCGAAATAATCTCGAATGCGCGCTCAAAAATATGCCAGATCGGCAGAATCGACAGCATCACGTCGTGGCGGTTAAAACCAAGCGGCAGGTTGCGTATCTGTGAAATGATATTGCCGTGCGTAAGCATGACGCCTTTCGGCGCGCCGGTGGTGCCCGAAGTATAAATCAAGGTAAAAAGATCGTCGGGCTGAATCTGCGCCACCCGGCGTTCGATCTCGAGTTTTTCCATTGCATTTCCCGCAGCGATCAGATCGTGCAAGTTGTGGCAGATAAGGCGCGTTGGCGCAAATCTGACGTCGCTCATGAAGACGACGTGCTCGACACCGGGCAGCTTATCCATCAGTGCAAGAAACTTTTCCCACATGGTTTGGTTCTCGATGAAGACGACGCGGCAGCCGGCGTGGTTGACAATATATTCGATGTCGTGTTCGGTTGCGTCGGTGCCGCGCGGCACGTCGGCCGCCCCGGCCAAAATGATTGCATAGTCAGCGATCATCCATTCGATGCGGTTATCGGCGAAAATCGCCACGTGCTCTTTGGGCTGCAGCTTGCAGCGTTCAATCAGAGCCGCAGAAAGATCGATTCCCGAATCATAGAGGGCCT
>JAKQXK010000580.1 GCA_029561505.1 Spirochaetota bacterium
CCGGGCCACCGAAGCACCGATGGCACCAGTACCGAGCAGCGCGATTTTTTTTGCCGAGGCCATTTTTTTAGTCTTCTATCTCGACGCCCGTGGTCAGCTGCCGCACAACTTTCTGTATAATTGAACCACCAAACCCGCGCAGCGCCAGGTGCTGGTAGAGTTTCTGAGCGGCTGCGCGCGCTTCGAGATTTTTGAGGCTTTTCAGTTTCTTTTCGCCCGCTGCGAGTGCGCGTTCGAACTCGTCGGGCAACTCTTCGAGGGCTGCGGCATGCTCTTCTGCACCGATACCTTTTTCTTTCAGTTTTTGTGTGATGAAGCGATTGCCCCGGTCTTTATATTGCCGGCCGAGCGAGTGCGCCATCTTGTTGTCGTCGAGCAGGTAAATTTCTTTGAGGCGGGTAAGCGAGGCGTCGACCGCATCAGCTTCATAACCTTCGCCGAGCAGCTTTTTGCGCAAATCGTGTTCGCTGCGCATGCGCCGTGCCGCGAGCGCAAGCGCGCGCTCGTAGACGGGCGGCGGGGGCTTAAGTTTACGTTCGCGCGGCTTCTGAAACATTTACTGCAGCTCAAAAATCAATTGTGCCTTCGTCCAGCTGAGGCAGATTGTCATTGTGTCACCCGCTTTTGCCCGATTTGTCATTATCTCTCTTGCCATGTGCACCACTTTCGCGTGCAGCAAAAAAACCGTCGTGATCGATGATGCGCATGAGGCGAAGACGCTGACGCTCAACAGCAGCGAAGAAGTTCAGGGCATCGAAATCGAAATTACCGGGTTGCTTTCAGGTTATGCACGAATTCTGTTCTTCAGGCCTGACCAGCCGGCAGAACCGTGGAAAATTATCGAACTCAAACCCGTAATCGTGAGGGGAATTCCAATGGGCATCGAACCCGCAGTGCTTCGCGCTGATTACAACCAGCAAAGCATTGAACTGCGCTATGAACCCGGCAGAAAAATGACGGGCAATCTTGAAGTTGCGTACAAATTTATTACCAAATAGATATCCCCCTGTGAAAGCTTGACGATATAGCGCGGCTGCACGGCTCATCGGCCATGAACGGCCTGATGATGAACTACCCGCTGACGATCGACCGCATTTTGGTGCGCGCGAAGCAGAACTTTCCCGAACAAGAAATCGTCTCTCGCCTCGCCGACGGCAGCCTGCACCGCTATACCTATGGCGAATTCTACACGCGTACGCTGAAGCTGATGCAGGCGCTCAGAAAACTCGGCGTCAAACCCGGTGACCGAGTCGCGACTTTCGCGTGGAACAGCTACCGCCATATGGAGCTCTACTTCGCCGTGCCCGCTCTCGGCGCCGTTTTGCACACGCTCAACATTCGCCTGTTTCCCGAGCAACTCGTCTACATCGTCAACCACGCGGAAGATGAACTTATTTTCTGCGACAAGTCGCTGATGAAACCTTTGGCCGACCTCGAACCGCAGTTCAAGACCGTGAAGAAATTTATCGTGATGGATGACCTTGCACCCGATGCCGGCATTCAACTCAAAGGCATGACCGATTACGAAGCGCTGATCGCCAATGAAAGCGCCGTAGAAGATTTTCCCTCTCTTGATGAGAACACCGCGGCAGGCATGTGCTATACATCGGGCACAACGGGTGAACCCAAAGGTGTGCTCTATTCGCACCGCTCGATCTTTCTGCACGCGATGGGCATCTCGATGAGTGACTCGCTCGCAGTGTCGGGCCGCGACGTCATTCTGCCCGTCGTGCCGATGTTCCATGTCATGAGCTGGGGCATTCCGTTCGCGGCGTGCATGACAGGGGCGAAAATGATCTACCCCGGCAACCAACTCATCGGCAAACCCATCGCCGACCTCATCGAGCAAGAGAAAGTCACACTCGCCGCAGGCGTGCCCACGATCTGGAACGTGTTGTTGCAGCACCTGCGCAAAGATAAGGCGGATATCTCTTCGATACGCGCGATGGTCGTGGGTGGGTCGGCGGCTCCCCTTGCCATGATAGAGGCATACCAGAAAGAACACGGCGTGCAGATTCTGCACGCATGGGGCATGACCGAAACTTCGCCTCTCGGCACGGTAGCGAACCTGAAGCACAAGATGCATTCTTGGAGCGCGGCCGACCAACTCAAGCAGCGGGCGAAGCAAGGTGCGTTTGTGCCACTCGTCGAAGCGCGCATCGTCGACGACGCGGGCAACCCATTACCGTGGAACGGCAGCGATTCGGGTGAACTTCAGGTCAAAGGCCCGTGGATCGCCGCATCGTATTATAAACCCGAGAACAAAGAAGCCAATGCGTCGTTTACGGCCGATGGCTGGTTTGGCACGGGCGACGTCGCGCGCATCGACGAACACGGTTATATGGAAATCACCGACCGCAAAAAAGATCTTATCAAAACCCGCGGCGAATGGCTCTCAAGCGTCGAAATGGAAAACGCGGCGATGGCTTTTCCCGGTATCGCCGAAGCTGCCGTGGTCGGCCGCCCCGACGACGTCCGCGGCGAAGCTGCGGTACTGTTTATTGTTCCATTACCCGAGAAGAAAGACGATCTTGATCTGAAAGAGTTGCATACGTTTCTGGGTGAAAAATTTGCTCATTGGCAAATACCCAAAACGTCTGACATCCGCATTATCGACGCGATACCAAAAACCAGCGTCGGCAAGTTTGACAAAAAGGTTTTGCGCAAGCAGGTTTGAAGCCTGCAGCGTCGAAGTTTTGCTTGTTAGGCCCGCTCTGCTTGCAGGCAGTGCGGCGTTACCCGACCCTACGCGCCACCAGCTGCACGACGGCGCTCTTGCCTTC
>JAKQXK010000606.1 GCA_029561505.1 Spirochaetota bacterium
GGCCCGAGCTTATCTTCTATGAAACGCACCACCCCGCCGGCAAAGCGCCCTTTGAGCGGTGTCTCGCTGTAGAGCAGCGTATTGGCGTCTTTGAGTGTAAACGCGGCAGCACGCTGCCTGGCGTGCGGTACCGGAAAGGCAATGGGTTTGGGCGAACGTGCGCGCAGCTCGTCGGCAATCAGCTGCCCACGGCGATAATGGAGAGATCCGGCGTATGCCCAGAATTTTGCAATCTGCCGCAATTGATTCGCGGCTTCTTTGATCGACTGAAAATTCAGCGCCTCGACGGGCCAGTAATCGAGCACCCAATAAAGCCGCACTGCGCCCTCACTGTAAAAAACGCCGGGCGCGAGCTCGTGCGTTTTGTGTTTCAGATACCTGAGTTCGTCTTCAAACTCTGGTCTAAGCTCGTCGCGAATAAAATAAAGCGCACCGGCGCTCACGAGAAATAGCCGCGAAATTTTTTGAGTTTGTCGATGAAGCGGCTCTTATCGCCGCCCGGGTTAAAGATCACGGGTTTCAGATCAAACCCGCGCAGCGTATCGTGCACAAAGCGCAGCACATATTGAAAGACCTTGTCACGCACCAACTGGTGCGTCACGAGCACATGGTGCGTGCTCAGGTCTTCGTTGAGTTCAAATACATATGCGCGTTTTTCGCTGGCTGCGATTTTACGAAAGATATAGTGCATGTTCTCGATATGCACCGTCTTATCGCCGATCGCATGAATAAGGCAGGTCGGCTGGCGAATACGGTACAGCCGCGATTTGACTTTTTGTACGCCGAGCTTGAATGAATGCAGCGGTGCCAGCGTGTACGCTTCGCTGTAGCCGACCCAGGGTATCATGACGTTTTCTGCGACCGCCGACTGCGCTTTCGGAATATGCGATATAAAATTCTTGAGAACGCCCGAGAGAAAAAGCCTTGGGTCTTTCACGATGATTCGGCCGTTTAAGATGCCGTTCAGCGCAACCGGAGCCGCTATCGAAATAATGCCGGTCGGCTGCGATTCGCGGCGCAGCTGGCTTGAAAGCGTAAGACAAAGATTACCGCCCATAGAAAAGCCAATCAGAAAAAAATGCCTGAAACGCGGGCGTTCGCGCACATACGTCTCGCGCACGGCGTTCAACCAGTGCTCATAGCGCGTTTTGGCGAAATCTTTAATCGTCGTGCCGTGCCCGGGCAGAAGCGGAGCGATCACTGTATGCCCTTCGCTGTTCAGCAGATCGCCTAAATTGCGCATTGTGAACGGCGAATCTTCGAACCCGTGCACCAGCAAAAAGCCCACATCGGTCTTGCCCTGCAGGCGAAACGGCTCGGCACCGCGCATGATTTTGATCGCCGAAGGTGCCTCTTGGTGCGCCTGCGGATTCACCGTTTCAGGGAGCCCATAGTGCCCCAGAATAAGAATAACCGCAATCAGAGCAATAAGCCAGAGCATCAGTGGAAGAGAATCGTTTCAGAGTAGCTACGTAAAGTAAAGACAGCGGGTGGCCGGGCGCAAATTCGTGTAGCCAGAAAAAACAACAGTGCCTGCCGGGGCAGCCCGGCCCAATCGGTTGCCACGCTGAGACAGAATATGGCTGTCAGCACATGACCGAAAAAAAACGCATTGCGCTCGTTGCGCACGACAACTGCAAGGCAGACCTGATCGAATGGGTTAAACTTAACTGGCAGCGCCTGTCGCAGCACGAGCTGACGACTACCGGCACCACGGGTAAGCTCATCGAAGCTGCAATCGGTGAAAACGCCGGCATTTCAGCAGGGCTGCGCAAACTCAAATCAGGCCCGCTTGGCGGCGATCAGCAGCTGGGCGCGCTCATCAGCGAAGAAAAAATCGATGCGATCTTCTTTTTCTGGGACCCTATGCATGCACAGCCGCACGACGTCGACGTCAAGGCTCTGCTGCGCATCGGCGTGCTCTATAACGTCATCACCGCGTGCAATCGCGCGACGGCAGATCTGGTGATCTCTTCGCCGTACTTTTCAGGTGGCTACGAGCGGCGCAGGCCCGATTTCGCCGCTTACCTGAACCGCGAGATTCTTTAGCGCCTACTTTTTGAGCTCTTCTTCGAGCAGTTTATTGGCGACCTGCGGGTTTACCTTGCCGCGGGTCTTTTTCATGATTTCGCCCTGCAAGTGCTTGAGCGCGCGGTCTTTGCCGGCTTTGAAGTCTGCCACCGACGCGGGGTGTTCACTCATGATCGCGAGCACGATCTCGCGAATTGCGCCTTCGTCGCTGATCTGCGACATGCCCTTCTCGTCGACAATTGCCTTCGGCTTCTTGCCAGTCGAAATCATGTCAGCAAAAACTTCTTTCGCGATTTTTCCCGAAATCACTCCCGAGTCGATGAGGTGAATCAACTCAGCGAGGTTGGTTGGTGGAAAAAGCTCAGCGAGTGCCTTGTTTTTCTCTTTCACAATTGCGAGCATCTCGACCATTACCCAGTTTGAAGCCTTCTTCGCAGGGGCGCCGGCACGAATCACATCTTCATAATAAAGAGCGGTGCTGCGGTCTGCTGTAAGTACTCCCGCATCGTATTCAGGTAAACCGAATTCGCTGACGTAGCGCGCGCGCTTCTGGTGAGCAAGCTCAGGCAGATCTTTGCGTATGTCGTCTATATCGGCCTGCTTCAAAATGAGCGGCACCAGATCGGGGTCGGGAAAATAACGATAATCATGCGCCTCTTCTTTGCTGCGCATCGACTGCGTCGTGTCGCGCGCCGCGTTGTAGAGACGCGTTTCCTGAACAATTTTGCCACCCGACTCGATCACCTCGGTGTGCCGGCGAATCTCGTATTCGATCGCGGCCTTGACCGACTTGAATGAGTTGAGGTTTTTGATCTCAACGCGAGTGCCGAGTTTGTCTGTGCCCTCGGGGCGTATGCTCACGTTCGCATCGACACGCAGCGACCCCTGCTCCATGTTGCAGTCAGAGACGTCGATGTATTCGAGAATTTTTTTGAGTTCGGTGAGATAGAGCACCGCCTCATCGGAGTTGTCGATTTCGGGTTCGGAAACGATTTCGATGAGCGGTGTGCCCGCGCGGTTCAAGTCGACGATGGATTCGTCGCCCTTGTCGTGGAGGTTCTTGCCGGCGTCTTCCTCCATGTGGACACGGAGAATGCGTGCGCGCTTCACGACCTTCGGCGTTTCTTCCGCCTTCGCATCCTTGGCCGCATTCGGTGCGGGCATCTCGAACTCGAGGTAGCCGTGTTCGCTGAAGGGCTCGTCGAACTGGCTGATCTGGTAGCCCTTCGGAAGGTCCGGGTAGAAGTAGTTCTTGCGCGCGAAACGGCTACGGCCACGGATGGTGCAGTGGAGGGCCAGGGCTGCACGGACGGCCAAGTGCACCGCTTCTGCGTTCAGTACTGGCAACGCGCCCGGTAAGCCCAAGCACACGGGGCACACTTGCGTATTCGGTTCGTTACCGAACTTCGTGGAGCATGCACAAAACGCCTTGGTCTTCGTCAGAAGCTGGGCGTGAACCTCAAGGCCGATGACGGGCTCGTAACGCATGCTCATGGTGCCCGGGATTTACCACGAACCCGCGCCGGGCTTCGATGCCCTTCGAGGCCCCAGCGGCTTTCTTTTCCATCGGGCCAAGGAGCGCTAGTTCTCGGGCACCGTGTCGTCCTCCGCCGATTTCGTCCAGCGAGCCATGCCTATCGGCATTTTGTTGCTCGCGCTCGTGGCGGTGCCGATCCTCATGTTCCAGCCCGAAGGGCTCCCGCGCCTCCGCGCCCTCGAGAAGGAAATGACCGAGGTCAGCGCCCAAAACATCGAGCTTCGGCGGGACGTGAAGAAGCTGCGCGTGGAAGTGGAGCGTCTGAAAGACGACCCCACGGCGGTCGAGCGGATTGCCCGCGACA
>JAKQXK010000612.1 GCA_029561505.1 Spirochaetota bacterium
TCTTCTTTACTGCCCGATGGTCTGAGCAATAAAAAAAGACACCTGCGTGTCTGGTTTTACTGAAATTGTTATTTAGACAAAGCGTCAATACATAAAGGTTTTACAGCCCGAGACAATTTGAGCCTTTCGCTGAAACCGAGCCGCCGCATGACGACAAGCCCCCCCACCCCTCATCAGCCGGCCCTGAATGCCCCGCTGCTCTCAATCCGCAATTTGCGCCTCGAATTTACCGGGCAAGGCCGCACGGTTTACGCGCTGAGGGGGGTCGATCTCGATATCGCGCCGGGAGAAATTCTGGCGGTCGTGGGTGAATCGGGCAGCGGTAAATCGGTCACGGGCCTCAGTATTCTGGGCCTGCACGGCAAAACCGCCACGGTTACGGGCGAAGCCCTGATGGCCGACACCAACCTGCTGGCCCTCGATGCTGAGGCGCTGCGTGCTTATCGCGGCCGCCGCATAGCCATGATCTTTCAAGAGCCGATGACCGCGCTCAACCCCGTGTTTACCGTTGGTTACCAGTTATTTGAGATTCTGGGTCTGCACGCCGGGCTTAAGGGCGAAGCCGCCGAAAGGCGCGCGATCGAACTCTTTCAGAAGGTCGGCATACCCGAACCCGCGCTGCGGCTGAAAAGTTATCCCTTTCAGCTATCGGGCGGCATGCGCCAGCGTATTCTGATAGCGATGGCAATCGCCGCGGGCCCCGAGCTGATTATCGCCGACGAACCCACGACGGCGCTCGACGTCACCATACAGGCGCAGATTCTGCGTCTACTCAGAGAAATTAACGAAACGGAAAAAACGGCGATCATGTTCATTACGCACGATCTGGGTATCGTCGCAAAACTTGCGCACCGCGTCGCCGTCATGTATGCCGGTGAAATTGTCGAACTCGGCACGGTCGCCGAAATTTTCGAAACACCGCGGCACCCGTACACGCAGGCGTTGCTGGCATCGGTGCATAGCGCCGCGCGGGGAGAAAAACTGCACGCGATACCTGGCGCGCCGCCGACGCTGACGGCGCTTCCCGCGGGTTGCGCTTTTGCGCCACGCTGCAAACTGAAAACCGACGCGTGTGAGAAAACTATTACATTACAGACTGAACAGCGTCGCGCCTGGCGATGCATCCATCGTCTATCATAATGAGCAGCCCGTTAGACATGGTCAATATTTACTGCGACGGGGCCTCGCGTGGTAACCCAGGGCCTGCCTCACTCGGTGTTGCAGCATTTGCCGGCAATGAGGATATCTCACTCGGCCGCTTCAAGAACGACGAACAGATAGCACTTTTCACCATCGAACAAAAACTCGGCACCAAAACAAATAACGAAGCCGAATACGCCGCGATTCTTCAGGCTCTGCAGAAGTGCGTCGAACTGAAAATCCAGGCGCCGAGACTGCACTCAGACAGCGAACTCGTGATCAGGCAACTACAGGGCCGCTACAAGGTCAAAAACGAGAACCTTAAACGTTCATACGCTGAGGCGCTGAAGCTCGTGACCGAAGTAAAGCCACAACTGATCCATGTTCCGCGCGAAAAAAACCAGATCGCCGACTACCTCGCTAACCGCGCGCTCGACACACCCTGAACGATAGTCAATGGCAGACGAAGAACTCGACGACTTACCGTCAGGCAGATTGCCCCCGTGGTGCGACGCCGCATTGCTCACAGAGATTCAGGGCGAATCGATTGAGCTCGCGATCGCCGAACACTCTGTCAGCGCCGCTGCCTTGAATGCCGTGTGCGCAGCAGCCTTTGAACGCATCGGCGCAGCGCTGCCCGATTACCAGATGCGCGACGCGCAGGTGCAGATGGCGCAGCAGATTCTGCGGTCATTCTACCGCGAACGCAATGCGGTTATTGAAGCAGCCACCGGCGTGGGCAAATCGTTCGCCTACGTTGTCGCTTCGCTTGCATACAATTACCTGACAGGCGAGCGCGTACTTATTGCAACAGAAACCAAAGCGCTGCAATGGCAGCTCTTTGAAAAAGACCTGCCGTTCATACAGCGCGCACTCGACAATGAGTTGCGCTTTGAACTGTGTCTTGGCTCGGCCAACTATTTCTGCCGCCTGCGCTACGAGCAGATGATCAACGAAGGCAGCTTTCGCGATCTCATAGAAGAAGACAAACTCGCCGAAGTGCGGGCGTGGGCAAATGAAGTGATGACAGACTTTGCCCGCTCGGGCAGCCGCTTTGAAGAAACCCCAAAATTTCCCGAATCGGTGTGGCGGTTAGTGACGCGTGACAGCGATGGCTGCCCGGCAAACCGCTGCCCGCATTACGGCAACTGCAACTATTACCGCGAACGCAAAAAATGGAGCGACGCCCAGCTGCTCGTGGCGAACCACCACCTTCTGCTGTTCCATTTGCTGAATGACAAACACACACTGCCCGAATACGGTGCGGTCGTCATTGACGAAGCGCACGGACTCATTCGTACCGGCTATAGTATTTTTACCGCAAGCTTTGCGCGAAACGACTTTGCCGATCTAAAAAAAGGCATCGACAAGCTGCTGATTTCGCATACCGGCATACAAGGCGAACTGAAGCAAGAAATTGAAGAGGTGACTGCCGCCTGTCTCACCCGCTGGGAAACCTTCTTCTCGCGGTGGGAGGTCGAGACCGACATGGTTTTCCAGAGTACCGGCACGGCGCTCATCAGGCAGAATATCGCCGACACACCAGAAATTAACGCGCCCCTGATTGAACTTGCCGAACGTTATGATTCGCTTAAATCAGAAGACACCGAGGCCTCGCTACTCGGCACGATTAACGCACAGCTGAAGCAAATCAGAAAAATGGCGGCGTTCGCCGGCATGTACAGCAAATTTGATTCTCAGGGAGTTGTCTACTGGGCCGAAAAACGCGACGACCGTTTTCTGCTGCAGGCGTGCCGGCTGAATCTCGGCGAGACACTCGCAGATCTCATGCCCGAGCTGAGGCTCTACACTTCGGCGACGATTGGCTACTGGCCATTTGCCGATTTTCCTTCGCGCAAATCTGACCTGATACAGCGGGGCTTTTTTAACCGCTTTCTGGGCGACGCGCTGCCGCTCGCTGAAGAAGGCAGCGTCGACTGCAATATCTTTTTTTCTCCGTTTAACTACCGCGAGCACGCGGCGCTTTATGCACCCGAACACCTGCTGATACCCGAACACGGTTCACTACCGCACGTGCAGGCAGAATATTTCGACAGGCTCGCAGAAGAAATTGCGGCGCTGACTTCAGTCTCAGGCGGCGGGGCATTGGTGCTTTTTACCTCGAACTACAACCTGCAGCAGATAGCCGAAAGGCTCGTGACGCTGACAGATCTCGAGGTCATTTCACAGCTCGACGACGGCGTGCAGGATTCGCTCGCGCGCTTTCGCCGCAATAAAGAGGCTATCCTGCTTGGTTCGCAATCTTTCTGGCAGGGCATCGACGTCGCGGGCGACGGGTTGCGGTTACTGATTATCACTAAGCTGCTTTTCACGCCGCCAGATGACCCAATCTTCAAGGCGCGGTCAGAAATTCTCGAAGCTAAGGGCAAGCGGCCATTTTTTGATCTGTCGCTGCCGCACGCATCGACGATGCTGCGGCAGGCATTCGGACGCCTCATTCGCACCGAACGCGACAAGGGGGTTATCGCACTTCTCGATAGCCGCATCTGGCAGAAAACCTATGGCAAAACACTCATCGCGAACCTGCCCCGCGTGCAGGTGCTGCGCACGTTCGCCGAGCTTGAACGGGCGAATGAGAAATTTGGCTTACTGAAATACTCTCATGACTAATGCGTCACCCTTCGACGAGCTCAGGGTGACAACTGGTCATGGTGAGCCTGTCGAACCATGGCCATTATCCGCAGGGTAAGTAATATGTGCTCTGATACCGCGGCAGCTCAATGTGCGCGCCATCCATAAAATTCAGGTTCTTCGCGAGGTTTTCGCGCGACGCGTCTTCGCCGTGGTTGATGTAGATGCGCTCAACGCCTTCACCCTTGAAGGGGCGCATCCAGTCGAGCAGGCCACCGAGGTCGGCATGCGCCGAGAATGACTGAATCTGCGCGACCATCGCGCGCACCGGCAC
>JAKQXK010000699.1 GCA_029561505.1 Spirochaetota bacterium
TGGGTGTCATTATCGAATCGCAGACGGGCAGAATTCTGGCGATGTCGTCTCAGCCCGACTTCGACCCGAACCAACCCAATAAGTTTTCTGAAGAACAATGGAAAAATCTGCCGATCAGCTTTCAATACGAACCCGGATCGACCTTTAAGGTCTTTACTATGGCCGCGCTTTTGCGCGAAAACCTGCTCGACCCCAACCGCAAGTATAACTGCCCAGGCTATTTTGAATATAAAGGCCGCCGGGTAAGCTGCCCGCACGAGCACGGCATGCAAGATTTCACTCAGGTGATGAAGAACTCGTGCAACTTCGGCGTTATCTCTGCTTCGTGGCAGCTGCCGGTCTTAAAGCTGTACGAAAACCTGAAGGCATTCGGCATCGGCACACTTTCTGAAATTCAATTGCCAGGTGAGGCGCGCGGCTATCTCGCAGGCCCCAAAGACTGGGACTATTATCTCAAAATGTCGATACCCATCGGCCACGGGGTGAGCGTTACCCCCCTGCAGCTCGCGCTCGCGGCGAACGCGATCGCCAACGACGGCAAACTCATGCCGCCCATGATCATCGACAAAATCAGCGACGCGCAGGGGCGCATTATCGAGCGTTATGCCCCGCAGGAAAAATACCGCGTGGCGAGCATCGAAAATTCGCTGATCATTCGCCGCACGTTGCGCGAGGTTGTGAAGAGCGGCACCGGTGCCGGTGCTGACCTCGGCCTCAAAGACTTTGACGTCTGCGGCAAAACCGGTACTTCGATTAAGTCGACGCGCAAAGGCTACGATGCCAAAAAATACCAGGCGTCATTCGTGGGCTTTTTCCCGTGCGAAAAGCCTGAAATCACGATCATGTTGATGTTCGACGAACCACGGGGTGAATACCACCAGGGGGCGACCGTTGCGGCCCCCGCGTTTCGCCGCGTGCTGCGCGAGATTATACCGGCGATTCATGTGGGCGAAGTGAGCACGGTAAAACCCCTGCCGACGCCGCAATACCAGTCGGTTACGGGGCGCCCTGCTTCAGGTGACAAGCTAACGATGCCCGATTTCAGAGGGTTCAGCAAGAAAGAGCTGCTTTTTCAGGTGCTCTCGCGTTTTCCAGGTGATCACCAGATTCAGGGCGCGGGTTATGTCACGCAGCAGACGCCCGAACCGGGGGCAAAGATAAATGCCCCTTATAACTTCAATTTCAGGCTCGGATTTCCCGATGAATAAAGATACGGCGTGGCCGTTCGGCACCATGAAAAAAGTTCTGTCTGATTTTGGCCCTTTTCGTCGTCTGATAGACTGACGCCGGCGAGCATAATGAAAGTATTGCGAAAAAGCCAATTGATAACGCTTGCCGGTCAATCTCTGTCCCGGTCAGTGGCGAAAGTCAAGGCTGCGTCAGTGCCCATCTTCGCCATTTCAAAACATTTCACTATAATGAGGATAGCGAATTGAACGCGCTGTTTTCTCACAGCCTCAGGTTTCTGCTGTTGGTCGTGCTGGCCGCTGCCACGCTGACGGCGCAAGATTCTGAACCCGCAGCTGCGCCTGCGGCAGGCGAAACCAAACCCGCAGAAAAAGCCGCTGACACAAAAACGCCTGAAAAGCCGGCTGAAAAAGATGCGCCGGCGCCGAAGAGTGAGAAATCCTCACCTGCAAAAACTGACAAAAACAGCGAAGCGGGCCCTAGCGACGCCCAGCTCGAGAAGCTCGCGACCGAAAGCGAAAAAGACGCCAGCGCCGAAGAAGAGACCGAAAAGCCCAAAGCCGAAACAAAGGCAGAAAAGGCGGCAAAAGCCAAAGCCGAAGCAGAAAAAGCCAAAGCAGACGCGAAGGCCGCCAAAGAAGACAAAAAAGCAAAAAAAGACAAAGAAAAAGAAGTTGGCTCTTTCAGACCCGACTTTCGCGACCAGGAAATTCAGGATAT
>JAKQXK010000701.1 GCA_029561505.1 Spirochaetota bacterium
CGCGGCCTTTGTCGTGCTGGGCAGTTTTGACGTCGAAGCCGCGCGCCGCCGCAAGGGCCGCGCCAAACCACGCAAGGTCGAGCGCCGTGCCACGACGACCGCCCCCGCGGCAGCCGACAGCGAAAGCGACGAAGGCAGTGACGAGCCTGCGGTAGCTTCACCCGCTGCGGCGGTTGTTTCAGCTGGTTCTGGTTCTGAAGAAATTATACCCGGCAGTGGCACGGGGGTGGTCGCAGAAGGCGAGGCTCCCGGCACCGCAAAGGGAGCCCCCACGCTGCTGATTACCGGGTTTGTTGATATGGGTTTTGCGTTCGCGCAGAATAAGGGCGTCGGCTATGCCAAAGACGTCGGCAACAACTTCGAGCAATACGCAGACAAGACGGCGGTGTTCGTCGGCGACCCGGCTTCGACATATATGAACACGCGCCACGAGGCGCACGATCTCGGCGAAGCGGGCAACTTTCCGCTGGCTTTCGACGGCATGCAGGGCAAAGGCCACCCGATGGGTGCAATCAACAGTGCCACCGTCGACCTTATTGCAGAACTGAGCGACAAGGTGCGCCTGCAGGTCTCGACCGAATTTTTACCCCGCCAGCCGGTCGTGCAAAACCAAACCGGCATGGGCAGCTTCGTCAACCTCGACATGGCGTTTCTCGACTATAAGCCGCTCGACCAGTACGACATCACTATCACTGCCGGCAAATTTATCGGCATCACCGGCATCGAATACCGCTGGCGCCGCGCCCCCGACCGCTGGACAGTCACCCCCACGCTCGTCGGCCGCTACATGAACGGCAACCCGATCGGCGTCAAAGTACGCGGCAAACACTTCGACAAACGCTTCATCTGGAACGTCGGCGTCACCAACGGCAATTCATTCACCAACGACACGCGTATCTTTGAGAGCGTCGAAACCAACTCGGGCAAAACCTATTCGGGCCGCCTGAGCTATGACTTCGCTTTCGGCCCCATCACCCTGCTCGAAATCGGCGCGTCGGGCTCATATGGCCCGCAAGACGGCCAGATCTCGAACACTCCCAAACAATGGGATGTCGGCCCCGACTTTCAAATCGCGTGGAACGCCCTGCAGATTCGCGGCCAGTGGTTCAAAGTCCACACCGACGGCGGTGGCATCAACGAAACCAAAAACTACATCGCCGAAGCCTGGTACGTCGAAGGCATGTATTCTTTCCCGGGACTCTTGAGCATGAACACCGTCGGCATTTACACCCGTTTCAGCCGCCGCAAAGCCGACGAAATCGACCCGAAGTACGTCTTCATCGTCGACGTCTCTCAAATAACCCCAGGCGTGCGCATCGACATCACCGAGTCGATTATCTTCAAAGCCGAATATTCGATCAACCTCGAAGTCGGCTACATCAGCAAATATGCATTCGACAACAACATCTTCACCTCATCGCTGGTGGCCAAGTTTTGAAAAAGGGGGATAACCATGCGTACTAAAAACTTTTTCCGTTGTCCCCACCCCTCACCCCTCCCCGCATGCGGGGAGGGGAAAAATCTCCTCCCCCGCAAGCGGGGGAGCGCTTGCGGCTGGCGAAGCCAGCGGGGAGAGGGACACAGAGTCTTCTTCTTGATGGCCTTAGCTCTCACCTTGAGTATTGCCTCCTGCGCGCAAGAAGACAAAGAGACTCTGTTTTCTGATACAGAGATTGCGATTATTAAGACGCTGCTTTATCAGGATCCACCAGATGATCCGACCAGTAACTACGATCAAAATGAAGCAGCGGCAACACTGGGCCAAAAATTTTTTTGGGATCCACGCTTTTCTGGCGAAACACTCGCAACAGGAAGTCGAAGTACTGTGTTAGTACCGATAAACACTGCCGGCAAAATCAGCTGCGCAACTTGCCATAACCCGAATTTTGGCTGGGCAGATGGCCATACCAGACCAAACGAGGTTTCTCTTGGCGCCAATTTCACGACGCGAAATACCCCAACTGTCCTGAATGTGGCTTTCAATACTTACTCCTTATGGGACGGCTCAGCTGACTCGCCGTGGGCTCTCAACCGTGCCCCCATTGAGGGCGGGCCACATAACTTCGGCAGATTGGCTTTGGCAGAAGTAATCTGCACGAACTATGCGACAGCTGCTGCTGATGACTACGATGCGGTATTCGATGATGGCAATCTCACAACCGGCGCGTTTACCACCGCTATTTGTACGGCAATTAATGGCTCGTTTCCCGGTGCATGTACTACGACTGCCGGCAGCGTTCAATACGGCAAACCGGGGCATACGTGCTATGATGGCAATGCGAACAAGACTGCAATCGACCGCATTTTTGCAAACTTCATGAAAGCCATAGCGGCGTACGAGCGAAAACTTGTTTCAAAGAATTCGCCTTTTGATCGTTGGGTGAACGGTGATGAAAATGCAATGTCTGTCTCACAGAAGAGAGGCCTGAAGCTCTTTATTGGTAAGGGCAATTGCGTTCGT
>JAKQXK010000424.1 GCA_029561505.1 Spirochaetota bacterium
CCTGTTTCCGGCAGTGTCAGATTTTTCGCACGGCAAACGGTATTCGCTCTTTAAGATATCCACCTCTGTGGGTGAGGTTAAGGCAATGCCTCTCATTTGTTACGAGGTGATTCTGCCCGAATACGCACGCGGCTTCGACAGTAAGACCCAGAACGAGGCGCAGTTTATAATTAACATCACCAACGACGCGTGGTTTGGCAAATCGGTCGAGAGCCTGCAGCACATGACCCTTGGTGTCATGCGGGCGATCGAGCTGCGGTTGCCGATTGTGCGCTCGACCAACTCGGGCATCAGTGCTTATACGGCGTCAACAGGGGCAGTTTCAGGTGAAACACCGATGTTTGAGCGCGTAAACCAGGTCTATGCGGTGCCAGCGATGCCCCGATCGGTGACGCTTTTTGCCCTCGTGGGCAACCTGCCGCTCTTTGTTTTTCTCGCGTTTGCGGCGCTCTTTATCTGGTTCGGCAGAAACAAGAAATAACCCCGCAGATGGCTCAAAAGGAAAACCGCGAGCCGTCTGCGGAAACCGGATAAGCGAAAAGCAGCAAAGTCGCTTGCTCTGCAAGCGGCGACGCGCTTTAGCAGTCGTTTGGCTCTGCTAACGACGAGGCTTTTCGCTTTTCCGGGAGTTTTTCCGCAGACGGCTAGTTCGGGCCAGCGTGTGCTTCGGCCGCCGGCAGCACAATCTTGCCGTCTTTCATCAGCAGGCGGCGCGACGCGGCCATCGCAAGTTCGGCTTCGTGCGTTACCACAATCACGGTCAGTTTGTCTTCAGCCTGCAGCGCGTTCAGAACGCCGATAAAACGCTCGCGGTTTTCGCTGTCGAGATTACCCGTGGGTTCGTCAGCAAGAATGAGCGGCGGGTTCTTCACGACTGCGCGCGCGACTGCGACGCGCTGGCTTTCGCCGCCAGAAATCTGCGACGGAAAATGCTGCAGCCGGTGCCCGAGGCCAATACGCTCAAGCACGCGCGCGGCCTTTTGTTTTGCATCGGTCGTGTTGTAGCCCTGCACCCTCAGTGGCAGCATCACGTTTTCGAGCACGGTGAATTCTTGCATGAGATAATGATTCTGAAAAATGAAACCTACTTTATCGCGGCGAAAGCGCTCGACTCGTTCGTTCTTAATATCTGCCGTGAGCTCAAGGCCATCGACAACGATGCGCCCGGAATCTGGTTTATCGAGCGCACCCAGCAGGTTCAGAAGTGTGCTTTTGCCTGCACCAGAAGAGCCTTGAATGGCGACAAACTCACCAGGGGCCACGCTGAATGATATACCCTTGAGCACCTCGGCCAGAACTTCGCCATCGCGGTAAGTCTTGCAGAGGTCTGTCACCTCGAGAATGCCCGTAGGGGGCGCATTATGCATGTCGCTCATAGCTCCGCCTTGCGAATGATGTCGATCGGCTCGAGCTGCGCAGCTTTGCGCGCTGGTATAATCGATGCGAGCACAGACAACGCAACCGAAACATAACCGAGTATACGCAGCAACGCCCAGTCGATGTCGATCGGCAGGTGATCGAAATAATAGACATCGCGGGGTATCAGGCGCACATCAGACCAAAGATTGTGGCTGATATTCTCTGCGTAGAACCTGCCGATCGGATTAATCACACTCTCAATACCGTGCAGAATGTTTTCGAGGTTATTGGCAAGGCCAACGCCGGCAAAAATTCCCGAGACTGAGCCGAGAACACCCATCGCCATACCCGTAACGGCAAAAACGATCAGCATGTGCCGCCGTGAAAAACCGAGGGATTTCATAATGCCGATGTCGCGCCGGTGCGCGCGCACGATGTTGAACGTGGCGATTATGATGCCAACCATCGCGGCAATAATAAAGAGAAACACGATCACGATCATAATGGTTTTTTCAAGGCGCAGCGCGGCAAAAAAATTGCGCTGCTCGTCTTCAATGGTGCGAATCGTATAAGGCCAGCTGCGCGCAACTTTCTTGCGCATGCGCGACAGGCTATCGGTATCTTTTACGCGCACCGCAATCTGCTGCACCGCATCGGGTAAAGCATAGAGATTTTGCGCGGTGGCAAGTGCCAGCACAACAACTTTCGTGTCGTAGTTGTAATGACCGGTTTTAAAAAGTGCACCGATTTTGAAATTGCGAATCGAAGGCGTCACGCCGGTCTGAAGACTGAATTGGCCGCGTGGTACAATCAGCTCGATGCTGTCGCCGACGCTGAGCCCGAGATTTAAGGCCATTTCCCGGCCGATGATTGCATAATCACCCTGCGGAATGCGCCGCTGGTTCTGCGGCTCTACAATCTCAGGAAAATATTCAGGCAGATTGTACATCTGCGCTTTGGTATCGAGCGCAAAATCGATTCCGCGAACAAAAACATGGTCTAAGAACTTGCGACGGCGAAAAATTGCCGGCGATTGAATATTGCCCTCTACTGATTCAGCATCGGTGCCGAGGTCTGCTGCCAGCCGCTCTTTCCACTTTTGCCAGGCGGGAATTTTTTCACCGCCGGTGATGCGATCGACAGTGAGAATGATATGCGGGTCAAACTGAAAGATACTCTTCTTCAGCTGCGCCTGAAACCCGCCAAAAATCGACATCACCACCACCAAAAGGCTGGTGCCAACGAACACGCCGACAAATGCCAGAAAGGCATTCATGCTGAGTAAGAACCGTCTCTTGCCGCGCGAATAACGGTAGCTGATCGAGAGCGCGAGCTTCAGGCGCTCTATTTTAGACTGGCGATCTTGCATGGGAATATAGGTTAGCGTTTAGCTTCGACTGAGCGCGCACAGCAAATATAAGGGGGGG
>JAKQXK010000025.1 GCA_029561505.1 Spirochaetota bacterium
CCGAACCGATGATCGACCCGACTTCTGCCATCGCTTCGTATGTGAGGGGTGTGGACAAAAGGTGTTCAGGCACCAGACCACCTGAAGGGCCGCCAGTCTGCACAGCCTTAAGACTTTTGTCTGCGGGTAATCCCCCGCAGAGATCAAACACTACCTGCCGCAGCCCGGTACCCATCGGCACCTCGACCAGCTGTGTGCGCCGAATTCTGCCCGAGACAGCAAAAACTTTTGTGCCCGCTGATTTGCCGTCACCGATTGCCGCATACCAGGCACCGCCGCGGCGCACGATTTCGGGCACGCTCGCCAGAGTTTCGACGTTGTTGATGCAGGTCGCGGCGCCGTGAAGCCCTACTTCAGACGGGTAAGGTGGTCGCGCGTGCGGACTGCCCCGTTTACCTTCGATTGACGCGATCAGAGCCGTCTCTTCGCCACACACGTAGGCGCCTGCACCGAGGCGCACGTGCACTTCAAATGAAAAATTGCTGCCGAGAATATTTTCGCCGAGATAACCAGCGGCGCGCGCGTCGGCGACAGCCTGTTGCACGCGCTGAATCGCCAGCGGATATTCTGCGCGAATGTAGAAGTATCCCGTATCTGCGCCGACGGCGTAAGCCGCGAGTATCAAACCCTCGAGCACGGTATGCGGGTCGCTTTCGAGCAGGCTGCGATCCATAAACGCACCGGGGTCACCCTCATCGCCGTTGCAGATGACGTACTTCTGTGTCGAAGCGGCAGCGGCGGTCAGCTGCCATTTTTTACCGGTGGGAAATCCCGCTCCGCCGCGGCCCCTGAGGCCGCTCATTGAAATTTCTGCAACGACCTCATGAGCAGTCATCTGATTGAGCGCACGCTTCAAGCCTGCATATCCATCACGGCCTGTATAAGCCGGCAGACTTTCGGGGTCGATGACCCCGCAGTTTCGGCTGGCTATGCGCAGCTGGGCGGGTTCTTTGATGACACAACCCGTTTTGGGCATACCGCCGCTCAGCACCTGATGCACTGTGCCCGCAATCTCATCCCGCGAAAGATCGCCGACCATCAGACCGCCGGGAAAAAATTGCAGAACAAACTTACGGTTATAAAAACCAAAATCGCTGACTTCGATCGCATCGATCTGCGGCGGCACACACGCTCTGACGAGTGAGAGCAAATCTTCGTCGCCGGCCTGCATGGTGTCGGCGCAGACGATCGTGTGCAAATCTTGTGGCAATGCGTGTCCGGGGTTTCTCGAACCCAGAATCAGGTAATCGTGTACCTCGTTCGGCGCTGGCATGTGGCCTCTGATGACAAACTCATTGAAGATGAGGCGCGCGCTCTCGGGCTTCAGGTTTCCGATGTGCAGATTCGCCCTGCCATCGAGCAACACCTCTATCTGTGGGTCAGCGTAGCACATGCCGGGCGTGCCCACTGCCACGAGCCTGATCTGTGGGTGTAAGGCGCAAAGGTCTCGCAAAGTCTCGAACACGGCCGAAGCACCGGCGGCGATACCGCCTGAATCCATCGCGACACGTATTTCGCCAGAGGGTACCATCATCGCGGTGCCCGTTGAGGCCTGAGTGCGGCGAGCATGTCGGCAGTTCTTGCCGTGTCGAGATGCGTATAGATTTTCTTATCGGCGAACGCGAGCGGCGCAAGCGCGCAGCAACCGACGCAGCGCACCTGTTCGACGCGGGTTTCGCCCTCGTGCGCTGCGTGAGCCTCAGCCATCGCAAGCACTTCAGCGCTGCCGTTCAGCCAGCAGCTGGTGCCGTTGCAGACGACGACCGTGTGCTCACCGGGCGGCGCAGTGCGGAAATAATGATAAAAAGTCAGTACTTCATAAATGCGCGCGAGCGGCACACCCAGCCTCGCTGAAAGCACCAGCGCTGATTCGCGCGGCACATAACCGTGAGCATTTTGAATCGCATGCAGAATCAAAATCAGGTTATCGGGCTCATGAGCGAAGCGCGCAACCGTTGCGTCGATTTCGGCGGCGACATCAGTGGTAGGCGGCAGCACGCCGCAGTAAATACACGACCAATATATCCAGTAAAGCAGAAGTTTTAGGCTGGCGATGGACGAAGATTTCTCCCTTAAGTTGACCGCCTGTCTAAAATCCCCTTTTTGCCGGGTATGCCATCTATATCGATCAGCCGCGAATCAGAAACCCGCGTCAAGGCTGACATTACCGTAAATTCAGAAGAAATGAAGCCTGCCGAAGAGCAGGCATTAAAGAAGATAGGCGCGCAGGCCGAGATCAAAGGTTTTCGCAAAGGCAAGGCGCCGGCCCACTTAATTAAGCAGAAATTCGCGTCTGATATCAGGCTCGAGACGCTCTTTGGTCTCGTCGACCAGCACATCGGTGAGGTCGAAAAGAAAATTGAAGAGCGCGTTTACCGTCTTGTGCGCATTGAAGACGTGCAAGACAAAGGTGAAAAACTTTCGTTTGCTGTAAAAATAGATCTGTTCCCTTACGTCAAGGTGGGCAAGCTGAAATCTGCACAAATGACGCGCCATTTCGCATCGATCGACGAAGCCGATGTCGACGCAGAAATCAAAGACCGCCTCGTACGCTACGCTGAATACCCCGACAGCGACCCAGCCACCGCATTCGCCGAAAAAAATGACAAGCTAACCGTAGACTTCGAGATCTGGGTAGACGATGCGCCGTCAGGCGAAGTGAACAAAGACTTCGTATTCGATCTCGGGTCTGGCACACTGAGCCGCGAACTTGAGCAGCAGATCGCCGAGCGCAAAGGCAAAGTCGGTGAGGAGTTCAAACTCAAAAAAGATATTCAGGCACAACAAGATGGCGCGGCCCGCAGTTATGAAATTATCGCGAGCATCAAGAAAATTCAAAAACCGAAGCTGCCTGAACTGACCGATGCGTTCGTCACAGAGAAGTTCAAAGGGTCATCAACAGTCGCAGAATTGCGCACGCGCGTACGCACCGATCTCGAAAAGCGATTTAACATCGCGCTGGTTCGTTCAGAGACAGACAAGGCGTTGAAAACTCTTGAAGAGGGTGCACAGTTCTTTCTTTCAGAAAGTTTCATCGACCAGAAGCTCGAAGACTTTCTCAAAGAGCGCAATATGGACAAAGCCGAGGTCACCGGGCCGCAGCTCGAGGG
>JAKQXK010000045.1 GCA_029561505.1 Spirochaetota bacterium
ATAGAGATAATGAATTGCCTGTCGCTCTCGAAAAACGCCTCTACGACCCGCAGGAAATTCATTATCTCTATGACAAAAAAGCGATGATCGATAACATCGACTATGGTTATATGCAACTCGGTCAGGCGAAGGTCGCGCGCCAAAAAGCCATGGATCTCGAAAAATGGCTAGAGAAGGGCAAACCAATGCCCGCCACGATGAAAAAGAGCCGTATCGACAGCTACAAAGCGGCGATGAATATGTGCCGCCAGGCGAAAATCAACGGCATCATGGTGATGCAGCTCAACCGCATCTACGACAACTATGAGCTGCAGACAAAATTCAAAGACAACTATTTCATGAAAGAGAAGCGTCTCGATCCGGTTTTTGACTTTGCGATTCCCGAAGTTTACAAAAAAGACGCAAACGATTCGCGTAATTCAATACACGACCGTGAAGAACGCATCAAGATCAAGGGTGAAGACCCGGCAAAAATTGCACAAGAAGAACGCAAGTCGACAAAACCTGAGGGTGCCGCCAAGAATGATGGCCCCGCAGACAATAAAAAGCCCAAGTAATCTTTCGGGCGCACCGCACCGGGCCTTTCCGGTGCTGGTTTTCTGTTTCATTTATGCGAGCTATCGAAATACATTCTGAGTTTATCAAGCCGTCTGTTCTTGCAGAAATTGCGTTCGCACCTTTCAAGGCCCAATTCGCCGAAAAGGATATTCAAATCGACATCACAATTCCCTTCACTTTACCCGAGGTGAACTGCGATGTAGCGAAGACGGCCTGGGTGCTCACCATATTCTTCAGTAACGCGATCCGTTACACGCCGGCCTGGGGTAAACTCGCCATTCGCGCCGAACGTGTGCAAAGCCGGTTGCGCATATCTGTCGAAAACTCAGGATACGGCGTGCCGCTCGAAAGGCTCCAGGGCATGTTTGAGAAGCCGCAGAATTTTGATTCGCCCGAATTTGGCAAAGGTTTGGCGCTGCTATTGGCGCGCGAAATTCTCGAAGCACAAGACGGCGCCATTGGCGCGACGTCTGAACTCGGCACGCTCACGCGCTTTTATATCGATATTCCGCTGCATGAAACGAGTGAGGTAAACCCATGAAAAAAATCCCATCATTACTGCTGGCGCTGGTCGCTGCTGCAATTTTCCCGGGCCACAACGCTACGGCGCAGGTACCCGAAAATCTTATATCCGAATTATTGGCTGATTGCCCCGAGGCAGTGGCCGAAAAATACGCGGCACCGCTGCCCCGATATGCGCGGGTTCTTCCCGACAAAAAGGCGGATGTCTCACTCACGCTAAAGGCCGTCGTACCGCGCGCCTGCCATCTCGAGTTGCAAGACTGGCAATTGCAGACGGCGCTGCAACTCGGCCATTACGGGCAGAGCCAGGGGCTCAAGAGTTCTACGATTTCTGATTTAACCGAGATCATGAGCTGGCAAACGATTGCAAAAGACGTGTATCTTCGTTATGGCCGGGTCTACGAAAAAATGCAATCTGCGGGAGCCACACCCGAAGAAACCGGTGAAGTTTTTCTTGAGGCGCAGTCAAAAGGCCTTGGCCCCGACCAGGCAGAGGGCTTTGCGCTGATCTATTC
>JAKQXK010000051.1 GCA_029561505.1 Spirochaetota bacterium
CACCGAGTTTCTGAGCAGCTTCATTCAGGGGCAAAGCCTCGGTGAAATTGCCAAAGCGGCTGAAAACTCGGCGAAAGAAGATGGTGCACCGTCACAGCTCGCCTTGATTGGCAAGCTCGGTTATTCTGTGCTCGAGCCTGAAGTCAAAAAGCAATCAAAGTCGATGCTCGACCAGCTCTTCGCTTATCTCAAAGGTAAACAAGACAAACCGACCCTGTCGATGAATCTCAGCAGCTTTAAGCAAGACCCTGGGGTTATCAAGTCGGCCGTCGATGGTCTGATGCAAAATGAAACAATGAAGCGTGTACCACGGTCATTGGTTGAACCTGCGGCGAAGCTGCTCGTACAAAAAGTACCGAACGAATTGAGCTTCACTTCGATGCTGACGGCACGCGAGACCGATCTTGCCCAGGCGCGCACAATGGTGGGCAGGTTCTACACAACGTATTCGCTTGTGTTTGCGATTTGCATAGCCTTGTTAGTGCTGATTGCCATCGTCTTGCGCAACGCACGCCAAACGCTGATCGCCGTCGGCGCGACCTTGCTAATCACAGGCCTGCTGCTGTTTATCCCCTGGCTTGGTTCAGGATCAATCGCAGAGAATGTGGTCTCGGGCTATAAAGGTGTCGCAGCCGCAAGCGTACAGGCCATCGGCCTGGCATTCATCAAAAGTTTTTTCGCTGTATTTGTGTTAGCGCCGCTGGTGCTGACGCTCGGCGGTATCACTGCGTTTGTTGCGGGGCGGTATGTGAAGAAGAAGCCCAGCGCCTAGGCCGCGAGACGCTACCCGGCCAACGCGGCTTGCCAGCGACTGCGCACCGGCGGATAACCCGCGTGCAGCGGAATCTCTACGCGTGCGACAGTCGCCGTATCGTCAGTCGAAATCGTTAACAGACGCGGGTCAAGCTCTGCTGACCGCATCGTAATAATGCATAAAGCAAGGCCGGCGCCCGCGCCTTCGGTTTCGTCCATGTGCTCGAGCAGAAATTCAGCCATGTCGGTGCATTCGAGGCCGCGCTTGAGCTTTTCGCGCACACGTTTTTCTTCGTGTGCCGCCATTCGCGTGTTGTTGCGTATTTCGATGATGACGCGGTCTTTGTCGAAATCAAATGAGGTTTCAACGAGCAGCCGGGCTGCGCGCGCTTTGCGGCCATAGTCGACGAAGATGTTTTCGTCTATGACGTCTCTGAATGAGGCCATGCCGCGTTCGTAGTGCTCCGGGTCGTCGGGTATAAGGTTATTCTCTGCAAAAAAGATCTTTTTAAAGTTGGCCTTCGCGGCGTTCATCACGAGTTCTTTAACGATGATTTCGACTGCCGGGGCGAGGTCTATGCGATTGAACCTATCCATCACCTTTCGAATGAATGAGCGCATGAAATCTTCGGTCGAATGGATCACGCCATAAGCTTTGATCACAAGTTTGCGTTCGCCTTCAATGATTTGTTCGGCCGCCCGGTGTATGGCTTCAGGAATTGTATTTATGTCTGTCGGCATCGTCAGTCTCAGCTTGCCCGGCTCGAGGCCTGCAGAACTATATGGTATACAATAGTTCACCTGTGCCAAAAAAGCAGATGTTCGAAAAGAAGGGGGATCTAGGCATCTCAGGTGCGTTTTGCAGCGCAAAAAGCGGCCGAACACGCGGTGACACCGCGAAATAGGAGAAAATTCGCGGCCGGTATTAACCAGCCGCGGTAAGACTTGTTATTTCTTGTCTTTTGCTGCCTTTCTGGCGGCTTTTTTAGCTGCTTTGCAGTCTTTCTTTTCTTTGCCTTTAAGTCCCTTGCAGCTTGTCGGTGCGTCAGGCGTTGTTGGCGTAGTGGGCGTTTCTGCGCTTGG
>JAKQXK010000055.1 GCA_029561505.1 Spirochaetota bacterium
TCTTCTGCGCATCTTGCTGGCAATATCTCGCGAACTTGGCATCTTCGATAACAATATGCGTAATCAGCCATTGGCGCATCACTGTCACGAGGTTGCTCATCGAGTGGTGGTTGCCTGAATCGTAATCGAATTTTAGTTTAGAAACAGTGCGTTTAAAATCTTCGTGCATGGCATGGTGCGCTTTTTCGTCGGCATAACCCAGTTTCTCCATAAGCCCTTCTTCGCTCTGAAAGTGTATATTGACATAAGCGATCAGCTCGCCCAGAGTTCGCTCGAGCAAAATGCGGCGTTCGTCAAAATTGACATGCAGCATTCCTTCAATTTCAACGACCATCTTTATCAGCCAAAGATGCTGCATATCGATAAGAGGGGTCTGCGTGCGAATATCGAATCTGCGCCAGAGCAAGAATATGTCGTTCAGAATTTCGCGCTTGATGCCGGCTATATATTCGTGATCGATGATCAGCTGGCGGTAAAGCAACGTATGCGCCGCTTCATCTTCGGCTTCAGGGTCTTTCAGCACCGCGCGTGCAAAATCGTTTACGTTGAGGTGTTTCTTTAGCAGAAGCGCCTTCCATTCGGCATTTTCACCCTTGAGGTGCTGCATGAACCATGCGCGCATGAATTTCACGAAGGGGGCAACCTTGTCTGCGACGAGGTCGGTCTTGGTTAAGAATGTGTCACGCAGTCTTGCCAGAAAATCTGCATGCTCGGCGAGCCTGGCTGCAGTACCGGGAAAATCCGCCGCTTTCATGATCAGTTCTTCAAATGCAAAATGTTTCTGCAGAAAACCGAAAAGCTCGCGGGCATATCCCGTAAGTTTGATGAGTCGCGGCTGCCCAACGGGCATGAGCAGCAAACCTTCCATGCGATAGATGAGCGCTGTTATCCAAAGGTGTTGAGCGTCGATGAGGTCTGCGCCAAAACTCAGGTGGTTCTGAGTCCAGTGTTCATGCAGGCATTCAAGAAAATACGGGTCAAAAATTTCAGGTATCGAAAAACCAGAATTTTTTTGCAGGGCTTCGGTCAATTTCGTCCCTCGGCCCCGGTGGGTTGCAAAGCCAAAATCAGTTCTGCAAGCACGACATCGGGGTCAAAACTGATGCCGGCATGAAACGCTGCCCCGGCTGGGTCTTGAATCTCGCGCACCCAAAGAACCTTGCCGCGAAAGCTCATTTGTAATGCCGGGTTTAGGCTCTCGATCGCTCCGGTGACGCTGTCACCGACTCTGAGTGGTGGTGCGTTCGTAGTGTTAATGAGGTGAATGCGCAGACCGCCGGCCGAGATGTCTTCGACCACGCTTTCGACTCCGGTGGGCTGGTCGATGCGAATGCTGCAGTCGAGTGAGAAGTGCACTTTCGCGCGCTGAAACCTTCTCTGTTCGCTTTCGGGTATTTTTGCTGGCACGGGGGTGCAACCATAAAGGCGACGTTTCAGGGCAGCGTCAAGCATTTGCGGCGCGGCAGATTGGCTTTACCAGCGACACGCCAGCTGAGAGGCGACAGACAGTGCTATCGATTCACCGACAGTCTCTTCGAGTCGCTCTGACATATGCACTTTTCGGGGCCCTTTGGATCATAGTTTCTGACCAGATTGTTCACGCTATTTGGCCAACACTCGAAAAGAATATTCTCGCTCAGACGCTTAAAGGGTTCGGCTTCGTTGGCATCTCGTCTCTGCTGATCTATCATTTGCTTCGCCGGGAATTAAAAGAACAGCAAACCGTCAGGCAACAGTTAGAAACCGCCGAGACTAACTTTGCGCAGCTTGTAGAACAATTGCCAGTGATCGTTTTCCAGTCCATGCTGACTAAGGCTGGTCAACAGCAACTCGAGTTTCTGAGCGCAAACGCGCTGGCCAGATTTCCGGTTCCTGTATCGCTGCTCAAACCTGATCGCCTGTCAAATTTCGATTTTGTGCACCCCGAAGATCTGCCATCGTTTCTCGAAGAACGGGAAAGGTCGAACAGCACTCAGACTCCATTCGAATGGCGGGGCCGTTTGCTGATCGACAAAGAAGTGCGGCATATACGCATGCATTCTTTACCCGAAAGGTTGAGTGGCGGTGCTGTCAGATCACGCGGTATCATCGAAGACGAGACGGCTCTCGTTGAGGCGCGCCGAACTGCCGAGATCAGCCAAACCCGTTACCAGATCGCCCTCGAAGCCACCGGGGGCGGATTGTGGGATTGGAACATCGCATCGAACGAAGTCGCGTTCTCGCCGGCTTTGCCTGAGATGCTCGGTTATTCACCCGCAGAATGGGGAAACACGCTCGCCGCATGGGAGACGCGCCTGCACCCTGAAGATGTCACTGTCGCGAAAAACGCGATTAAGGCGCATCTTTCTGGCGAAGTGTCGCACTACCAAAGTGAAATCAGAATGCGCTGCAAAGACGGCAGCTATAAATGGTTGCTCGATCGCGGCCGCATCATCGAGCGCGACAGAAAGGGCGAGCCAGTGCGCATGATAGGGCTGCATATCGACATCGACGCAGAAAAACGCCGGGCGGCACAGGTTTTGCAAGACGAAGAGAAACTGCGCGCGATCATCACCAATGCGCCGATTGGCATCACGGTCGTCGACGGGTCTACGAATAGATTTCTGCTGGCAAACCCAAAATTCTGTGAAATGATAGGGCGGCCCGAAAGCCAATTGCAGGCGCTGACGTGGCAAGAGCTAACCTATGCCGACGATCTGGCCTCGAACATCGATATCGTTACCACTGTCGATCAGGGAAAAGCGCAAGACGTAGCCTTTGTGAAAAGGTTCGTGCGCAACGACGGAAAAATTATCTGGGCGTCATTGACGATTCACCGGCTCGAAACATTTCCCGAAGGTCACCACACGCGTCTCGTCATGGTGCGTGATATCACCGAGGTCTATCAGTCTGAACAGAAAATGCGGATGTTTGCCGCCGTGATAGAAAACACCCGCGAAGGTGTCATCATCACTGACCCTCAGCCAAAAATCATTTCTGTCAACCGGGCCTATACTGCGATAACCGGGTACACGGCAGAAGAGGCAATTGGCAAAAACCCGAATATCGTCTCTTCGGGTAAGCAGCACACTTTATTTTACGCAGAACTCTGGGCCGAACTCAAGCGCACCGGTAAATGGCAGGGCGAAATTCTGAACCGCCGTAAAAACGGAGAGATCTATTCACAACTGAGTACCATCGACGCCATCTACGACGAAAAAGGGGAAGTGCAGTATTATATCGGGGTTTTCAGCGATATTTCGCGCCTCAAAAAAAGCCAGGCTAACTTTGAGCGCCTCGCGCGTTATGACATGTTAACCGGCCTGCCCAATCGCCTGATGCTCACAGATCGTCTGAACCATGCAATTGAGACTGCGAAGCGCGGCAACCAGTCACTCGCAGTACTTTTTATGGATCTCGATCACTTCAAGAACGTGAACGATAGTCTGGGTCACGAAATCGGCGACGAACTTCTGATCAACGTCGCCGCGCGACTCACGAAGCGCCTGCGCGCCGAAGACACCGTGGGGCGCCTGGGCGGCGACGAATTTCTGATTCTCGCCGAGAACCTGCAGACGGCGAACGGAGCGGCGATTCTGGCGCGCGATATTCTGACAGCGTTATCTGAACCTTTTGCCCTTTCGACCGGCCATAGCATCTATACCGCTGGCAGCATCGGCATCAGCCTCTACCCGCAAGATGGTTCGACAACTGCCGAGTTGGTTCGTAATGCAGATGCAGCGCTTTACCTCGCCAAATCTGAGGGGCGAAATACCTTTCGGTTCTATACACACGAGTTGACCGCGACGGCAAAAAAACGCCTCGAACTCGAGGCAGCGCTGCGACGCGCTATCATCAAGAAAGAACTGTCGGTGGTCTACCAGCCAATCGTCAACGTGGCCTCGGGTGAAGTGATTGGTGCTGAAGCGCTCTGCCGCTGGTTTCGCGATGGCGGCGAGCAGATATTGCCGGTGGAGTTCATACCGGTTGCAGAAGAGACGGGCCTGATTGTGCCTTTGGGGCTGTTCGTTCTCGAAACCGCTTGCCGTCAGGCCGCGATCTGGGCTCGAAAGAATAAACAATTCAAAACAATTGCCGTGAACGTGTCGGTGCGGCAGTTTCAAGACGCAGCCTGGCAAACCGAATTTGCCGAAATTCTGCAATCGACGGGCATTTCGCCGCAGCTGCTCGAAGTCGAGATAACCGAATCGGCTCTCATGCAAAAGGGCGCTGAAGCGATTGCGGTGTTGCAGCAACTCAAAGACACTGGGGTACGCGTCGCCATCGATGATTTCGGTACTGGTTATTCATCATTGTCTTATCTGCAACGTTTCTCGGTCGATACTCTCAAAATCGACCAAAGTTTTGTACGAGAGCTGCCGCTAAACAGCGCCGCGATGCAGCTTGTGAGAACCATTATCGCGATGGCACGCAATCTTGGTATAAGCACAGTAGCCGAAGGCGTTGAAGAAGAGGCGCAGTTGCAGTTTCTCAGAGCCGAGGGTGCGGCGTATTATCAGGGATACCACAAGAGCGCGGCGGTTTCGGGCGCAGATTTCACGCGGGACTTTCTCTGAAGAAGATGCCGTCAACACAGAGCAGCCTTATACTCGTGGTGGACGCCTCGCACGAACGATCGCTCAAAATCTGCCGTGCAATCAGAAAACACGGGTTCAAGACCCTCGAGACCCAAAACGGTATCATGGCTCTGCAGCTTGCAGCGCAGAAGAAACCGGCTATTCTGCTGGTCAGCACCCGCATCGAACTTGTTTCATTGGCGCAACTGCGCAGGTTAATGGACAAAGATATTAACCTCAGAGAAATACCGCTCGTCGTTTACGAAGATGCTGCACAGCCCACCGCCAGACGTTCGGCAGCGCGGCGCATGAAAGCTGTCGCATATATCAGATACCCTGCCCTGCCAGAACAATTATTGCCTGTTTTGCGTAACCTGCTGCAGGGGTTGCGCCTTGAACGCCGCAATGAAAAGCTAAATCTCAAGGTACACGATTACATACGCCAGCTGCGCTCTGTAAATGCAAGTGCGCAGAAATTTGTGCCCGCTGCATCATTGAAGCTGCTCGGCCGCGCGCACTGGGCTGAGATCAGACAAGGCGACTGGAAAAGCATTAAGCTCGCAATTCTGTTCGCAGACATTCGCGGTTTCACGACGCTCTCTGAATCGATGAACCCAGAAGACAACTTTCGCTTCATCAACTCATACCTCGCGCGCATGGGCCCGATTATCAGAAAAAAGCGCGGGTTTATCGACCAGTTCATCGGCGATGGAATCATGGCGCTTTTTCCCGCGTCTGCCACAGACGCGGTGCGCGCCGCGGTCGCGATGCAAAAAGAGCTGACGGTTTATAACCAGCACCGCGCACGCTGCGGTTACCCGCCGATTCGTATCGGCATCGGCGTGCACTATGGCGACACGATCATTGGCACCATCGGTGAAAATGAACGACTGGCGGTCACCGTTATTTCTGACGCAGTCAATATCGCTTCGCGGCTCGAATCGCTGACGAAAGTTTATGACGCCGGCATACTCGTCAGCGGTGAATTTGTGCGGGCGCTGGGGCGTTCAAAACTGCCGCTGAGAGCTATTGGAAACGTGAGGGTTAAGGGCAAAACGCAGAAGGTCGAAGTTTTCGAGGTAAAACCACCTGCAACCAAGAGAAAGCCTAAAGGCCGGTGAATTTACGTCGCCTTCAGATAGTGTTGCAGGCTATAGACCCAGTCACCTTCGTCGGCGCTTTTTTGCTTCTGTGCGAGCAACCACTCGAGGTAACCGCGGTCGGCCTTCGCCAAATCGGCCAAACGGTGGTCGCGGTATTTGCCAAAGTTGATTTTACGAAACAGCATCGGTTGCTGCGAGATGGTCACCATTTTGTCTATTGCACTCGTGTCAGAGCCTGTTTCACGTCTCAGCTGCTTAAGCAGATGGTCAAAAACTCCGCGTAACACTCTGACATCCCCCTCGGCATCGTGCGCAGTCGCCTCAATTTCGAGGCCAAACGCATAACGCAGGTATTGCAGATTGTATTCGGGCAGCTCGTCGCCGCGATCGAGCGCAAACGCGACCCGATACGTGCAGATGAACCGGTGTACTTTGACTCCCTCAGCCTCGAGCATGCCAATATCGAATGGCGCATTGTGCGCGACAAGAATCGCACCGGCAAGCACAGAGCGCAGTTCATTCTGCATCGCGCTGCCCGCAAACGCCGGCTTACCTTCGACCATTTTATTCGTAATGTGATGCACGCTCATCGCCTTAACCGGAATCGGAAACGGCGGCTTAAAAAATTCGTTGTGAAAAGCTACTCCGTCGCTATAACATACCTGGCAGATTTTGTCTTTGCCCGCTTCGGTACCGGTCGTCTCGGTATCGAGAAAAATGAGCCGCTGTGCCGGTGGCGCCGGTTCGTCTGAAGTCGAAAACAAGAGCTGTTCCATCGCGGGTGCAGACGGTTATAAGGCCGCTCGTCTGCGCACGAGCATTTTTAGCATTTTAACCCGCTTTACTTGTTTGCCGGTCATCGGCCTTTTTCTTATATTATCCCCATTATGCCAATTTATCGCTCGAAGACCACCACAGCCGGCCGCAATATGGCGGGCGCCCGCGCGCTCTGGCGCGCGACCGGCATGAAAGACGACGATTTCAGCAAGCCGATCATCGCGGTTGCGAACTCGTTCACGCAGTTTGTGCCGGGCCACGTGCACCTGAAAGATCTGGGGCAGCTGGTGGCGCGCGAGATAGAAAAGGCCGGCGGCGTCGCGAAAGAATTTAATACCATAGCAGTCGACGACGGCATCGCGATGGGCCACGATGGCATGCTCTACAGCCTACCAAGCCGCGACGTCATTGCCGACTCGGTTGAATACATGGTCAACGCACACTGCGCCGATGCAATCGTCTGCATTTCAAACTGCGACAAAATCACACCCGGCATGCTGATGGCGGCAATGCGGCTTAATGTTCCGGTTGTGTTCGTCTCGGGCGGCCCGATGGAAGCCGGCAAAACCCGCCTCGCCGAGCATAAGCTAGACCTTGTCGATGCCATTGTCATCGCAACAGACGAGA
>JAKQXK010000059.1 GCA_029561505.1 Spirochaetota bacterium
TTACAGGGCAACAAAGGCATGCTGATCCCTGGGGGCCCCGGCGCGGGCTTCACCGCGATGACTATTCTGACGATTACCGCCGGTACGATATTGCTCATGTGGATGGGCGAGCTCATGACAGAGCGGGGTATTGGTAACGGCACTTCGCTCATCATTTTTGCCGGTATTATCGCCGGCGCACCTGCGGCTCTCGGGCAGTTTCTTGGCGACATTCGCAGCAATCAGGCAGACGCAATTCTCGCTCTGATTCTGCTCGTGCTTTTCATCGCGATGATCGCAATGTCGATTCTCTTAAGCGAAGGCCAGCGGAAAATTCCTTTGCAATACGGTAAGCGCATAGTCGGCCGCCGCATGGTGCAGGGTGCGAGCCAGACATTGCCCATTAAAGTGAATGCGGCGAACGTCATGCCCATCATTTTCGCTTCGTCTCTGATGATTTTCCCGTCTCAGATCGCGAGCTACTTTGGCTCACGGTATCAGGGTTTTGCAGAGACCATTCAGAAATACCTTGCACCTGGCACGATGACCTACTTCATCATCTATATCCTTCTTATTCTGTTCTTTGCCTATTTCTATACCACAATTCAGTACAACCCCAAAGAAATCGCTGAAGCGCTGAAGAAGAACGGCGGATATATACCAGGTGTGCGTCCCGGCGCGCACACTGAAGAGACGCTCGAGCGGATTCTGAACAGAATCACGCTGTCTGGTGCAATCTTTCTCGCGTTCGTAGCAATTGCGCCCGACATCTTCATTAAGCTCTGGAGCCTCGAGAAATATTCGCAGCTTATCCATCTTTTTGGCGGTACGTCGCTGCTCATCACGGTGGGTGTGGCGCTTGATACGCTGAAGCAGATTGAAAGCCAGCTCGTTATGCGGCACTACGACGGCTTTATGGATCGCGGCAAAAAATCAGCGGGCCGTCCGCGGGTGGTTCGTTGATGGGGAACACCCCGGCACAAAAACTGCAGTTGATTTTTCTGGGCCCCCCGGGCGCGGGTAAGGGTACGCAGGCGAAGATATTTCTCGATCGCAGCGGCATTGTACAGATTTCAACGGGTGATATTCTGCGCGCAGCGGTCGCCAAAGGCACCGAACTCGGCAAAGAAGCAAAATCTTACATGGATAAAGGCGAGCTTGTACCTGATTCTGTGGTCATCGGCATCATTGAGCAACGCATTCAGGAAAGTGACTGCGCCAAGGGCTTCGTGCTCGATGGTTTTCCGCGCACGCTCGAACAGGCGCGCGCGTTAGACAGCATTCTGCATAAACTGCAGATTGATCTTAGCCACGTGATTAATTTTGCAGTTCCCGATGAAGAGCTTGTGAAGCGTTTGCTCGGCAGGGCCGAACAAGAAGGCCGATCTGACGATAATCCAGAGTCGATCAAGAACCGCTTGCAGGTATTCAAAGAAAAAACCCAACCGCTTATTCAATACTATTCAGACAAGAAAATACTGCGCGACATTAATGGCCTGGGCACAACGGCAGAGATTGCTGCGGCTGTGCAGAAAGTGGTTGGGGTTTGATGTGGCAGTACGCATCTACACATCGAAAGAAGTTTCTCAGATCATGGAATCTGGTATGATCGCCTTCGAAACACATATGCGCCTAAAAGACCACATCAGGCCGGGTGTTTCGACCGCTGATCTAGATGAAGTGGCGCGCGAGTATATCTATTCGAAAAAAGCAAAGCCCGCTTTTCTTGGGCTTTACGGTTTTCCTGCGTGTATTTGTACTTGTTTGAATGACAGCGTTGTGCACGGAATTCCCGACAAAAAGACTGTCATTCGCGAGGGCGACGTGGTCAGCATCGACCTCGGGGTGAGCTACAATGGTTATTTTTCAGACACAGCCTGGACATGGCCGGTTGGTGAAGTCACCGAAGAAGCGCGCCAACTGATCAGCGTAACACAGCAGTGTATGTTCAAAGGCATTGCAGAAGCGAAGGTTGATAACCGCATCGGAGCGATCGGTGAGGCTGTGCAGAAGCACGCAGAGTCGAATGGCTTTGGCGTCGTTCGCCAGCTCGTCGGCCACGGAATCGGACGCGCGATTCATGAAGAGCCGCAGGTACCTAACTATGGTCGCAAGAAAGACGGAATCAAAATTCGTGCGGGTATGGTCTTGGCGATAGAGCCAATGATCAATGCGGGCACGTATGATGTATTTACAGATTCAGATAAGTGGACAGTACGAACCAAAGACGGTAAGTTAAGCGCTCATTTCGAGCATACTGTCGCAGTGACGAGTACGGGTCCGGTCATTTGTACGATGCCCAAAGGTGCAAATGTGAACGTTTTTGAGATGATGGGTTTAGAGACAGTTGGAGCAAGTGCATGAAAGTCAGAGCATCAGTAAAAAAAAGATGCGAGAA
>JAKQXK010000093.1 GCA_029561505.1 Spirochaetota bacterium
GATTCTCGGGGAACGCAATTGAGCATACGCAAGCGTATCGAAAAACGCGCTGCGGCAATGCGCAAGCGCCTGCGAGAAAAGGGTAACGAGCGCATCACTTTTCTTGTCATACCGCATAATGACAAAGCTATCGTTAACATGCAGCTCAGCAACTATGTCATCGCGCTTGCTTTCTTTTCGCTGATTTTTGTGATCGTCGCCTCGGTATTTGCCGTGAGCTTGCAGCGCAACATTCAGGTCGAAGCCGATCAGCTGCAAGACCGAGACCGCGCTTACCTGAACGAACGCGAGTTGTACGTACAGAAGTACCATGAAATGGTCGTTCAGCAAGACTTTTTCAAGAAACAGTTTGTCAAAGTTATCAAACAGGCAAAGCTGCAAGAGGGTGATGCTCCGATATTTCTCGACAATGATGTGCTGCACGAGAGCGCGGTACAGATGCTCGACGCCGAAGGTGAAGACTTCGCGCGCAGCCTCAGCTACAAAGAAAACCGCACGGTCAAATTTCTCAATTTCGAAACGACGCTGAAAATTGCGCAAGGTAAGTCACAAGAAGAAGGTTTTTACTTTTATCCCGAAATTACTCTTTACCGCAAACTCAAACTCGACCTCAACCAGACGCGCAGCGCCGTCGCCATGCTGCAGCAGCTCTTGAAAGAGCGCGAAGTTGTGCAGCAGGCGCTGCCCTATTACTGGCCGCTTGCCGGTGGCCACTTTACATCATTTTTTGGCGGGCGCATTTCGCCTTTCGGCCACTCGCGTGACTTTCATACCGGCGTCGACCTGGCTGACGCAACGGGAACGCCGATCTATGCCGCTGCCGATGGCCGTGTGATCGGCTGCGGTTACAGCGGTGGCTACGGTCTCTCTGTGAAGCTCGCACACCCTTACGGTTTTCAGACGCTCTATGGGCATATGAGCAGCATCTATGCAAGCTGTGGCTATAACGTACGCAAGGGCCAGATGATCGGCCGCGTCGGTGCTACCGGTCGTGCCACCGGGCCGCACCTGCACTACGAGGTACGCATCATGGAACACCCGGTGAACCCAATGCCATATTTGACGAGCGGCTGAAGCCGACGGCAAGCGGCTAACGCCACCTGACTGATACCTTCATGAAAATATCTGCCTGCATCATCGGTCTTAACGAAGAGCAGAATATTGAGGATTGCCTTCTGTCTTTGAATGGCGTCGCAGACGAAATCATCTTTGTCGACAGCCATTCAACCGACAAGACGGTTGCAATCACGAAAAAATTCACAAAGAAGATATTCTATCGTAAGTTCGATAATTTTGTCGCACAGAAAAACTTTGCCGCGTCGAAAGCGAGCCACAACTGGATTCTGAACCTGGACTGCGATGAGAGGCTGACACCTGAACTTAGGGCTTCGATTCTTGCAATCAAAGAAAATCCGCCCCATGAAATCAAAGGCTATCGATTCAACCGCCTCACCTGGTACATCTACCGGTTCATTCACCATTCGGGCTGGTACCCCGATGACAAGATCAGACTCTATGATCGCTCGGCTACCGGGTGGCAGGGCGACAGAGTGCATGAGATCATTGATTTGCCGCGTGAGAAAACAGGCAAACTTAAGGGCGATTTACTGCACTACTCATTGCATTCGATTGACGATCATTTAAAAAC
>JAKQXK010000104.1 GCA_029561505.1 Spirochaetota bacterium
GCCGCGCTCTGGGGCGGCGCTGCCGCGGCCTCTGAAATTCGCAGGGGCGAAAAGTTCGTGCAGCTGATCGAGCGCGAACTCCCGTTTCTCTGACAAGCGTAACATAGAAACTTTGTTCGTACTGTTTACGGTTATCTACACTCTTACAGCTATGCCCCCTCTTACGGTCACCCCCGCGTAAGCGGGCATCTATGAACCTTGAAACAGAGTAGATTCCCGCTTTCGCGGGAATGACTGTTGGGGAGTGGCTTGCCGGGATTACGAATTCGTGCGGCGGATATCTGTTGAAGAAATAAAATTTGACACATTATTATGTGTAGCTCAATGTGCAATCTGAGGCAATATGGCAACAAATCTGGCGATTGACGACACGCTGTTAAATGAGGCCCTAAAGTTGGGGCATTTTAAATCAAAAAAAGAGACGGTGAATACCGCGCTCAAAGAATTTGTGCAGAAACGGCGGCAGAAAGATTTTGTGACGCTGTTTGGTTCGATTGATTTTGACCAAAAGTATGACTACAAGCGTGCACGCAACCGTTCATGAAGGTGATTCCCGACACACCGATCTGGTCGCTGGTGCTTCGGCGTGAACAGCCCAATAAGAAGTTGCAGGCTTTGTTTGCGCGAATGATTGAAGATGGCCAGGTAATGCTTCCCGGTATCATCAAACAAGAGCTGCTATCTGGTATTCGCGCACCCGGTCATTTTGATTTGCTGCTGGGTCAACTGCAGCATTTTCCCGAACTTCTCGCGACCTCAGCAGACCATATGCACGCCGCTGAATATTTTAATAAATGCCAGCGGGCAGGTGTTCAGGGTAGCCATGTCGACTTTCTCATCGTGGCGATAGCGGTCAGCAATTCGGCGACAATTCTCACAACTGACAAGGATTTTATCCACTATCGAAAGATTGTCTCCTTTGAATTGCAATTTGTGAATGCCTGAAGTGGTCGGTATTTGCCTACCAATTAACCGCCATAACTTCTTTACAGACGCAAACTCTTATGTACATTGCGCGCATGAACGCATTCATTAATAGAACCAGAACTTACTTAATCCTCATTATTGCGGCACTTGCTATCAGCTGCAAGTCTACGGGTGACAAGCCCGAAGGCCCGCAACCCGGCGGATGGATAACCGTCACGGGCATCGCGGCGATTCAGAATGGCAATCTTGGGCTTGCAAAAGACGAAGCGCTGAAAGACGCCAAGCGCCTTGCGGTGCAAGAGGTGCTTGGCAGCATGGTGTCGGCGCGCACTGACGTGAAAAATTTTCAGCTCGTGAGCCAAAAGGTGACGAGCAAGTCTGAAGGCATGATCGAGACGTTCGAGATTCTGTCGGCGTCTGCAGTTTCTGATGCAGAATACCATGTGAAGATCAAGGCGAAGGTGAGCGAAGCGATGATCAACGACACGATCGCTGAGGTGATTGCGTCGCAGGGCAAACCGCGCATGATGGTGCTCGTCGAAGAATCGTTTAACGGCAAGAGCGACCCGAACAAAGTGGCGCAGACCGAACTCGAATCGCAGTTTATTGCGCAGGGGTTTCCGTTCGTCGATAAAAGCACCGTTGAAAAAATTGTCGCGAAGAACCGCCGCAAAATCGCGTCGGCGCTGAGCGGCGACAACTCTGCCGCGAAGTCGATCGGTGTCGATGCGGGTGCTGAAATTATTCTCGTGGGCTCAAGCCGTGTGAAAGAGGCGGGCAAAATCGCCGGTTCGCAGCTGATCTCGGTGCAGGCCGACCTCAATGTGCGCGTGATCGACATTAACACCGGCAAAATTTTGACGGCCGGGCAAGAGCATGGCGCGTACCCGCACATCAACGCAGAAAGCGGCGGCGTCATGGCGGTCAGAAAGGCGATTAACCCGCTCAGAGAAAAACTCACCGCCGACATCGTGAAGCTGTGGGATATCAACCGCGGTAACACAATCACGCTGCTCATCACCGGTCTCGACTATGAAAAGCTGATGGTGCTGCGCGGCGAACTCACCGAAAAAGTGCGCGGCGTCAAAGCCGTGAACCCGAAAGGCTCGGCGGGCAAAGCCGCCAAACTCGAGGTGGAGTTCGAAGGGTCATCGTTTGACCTCGCCGATCGCCTGCTCACCTCTGGCCTCAGCATCAAGCTCAAGATTGGCGACGTCAAACCCAACGCCCTCGACGCCAGCGCAAAGTAGCGCTGGCAGGCGCGTGGGCGGCGTGAGTTTATACGCTGCCAGTTCGTGGATGGTGGATGGCGATATGGTCTCGTTTGTTGCGTGAAATGGAATTCGTCGCCCATTGTGATTGACAAACTCTTCAAAGCAAAACAAAAGCCCAATTATGAAAAAAGTCTACCTATTGGTATTTACCGCGATATTTTCACTTTCGTGCAGCGTTAACGTTAGGAAATATGGAACTATAGATCGTACACAGAAAAGCATTACAATTCCTGCTGGCGGAGATAAGTTTATTTTGGCGCTTAAAGACTATTTTTACCAGAACGGCTGGAAGGTTGAAAACTTCCATGGCGCAGAGGTTACAGAGAAGA
>JAKQXK010000128.1 GCA_029561505.1 Spirochaetota bacterium
GCCTGCTTGATCACAATCTCGCCGTGAAAGCCGAGAAGCGAGGCCTCTTCGGCAATTTTACGCCGGTATTGGCCTTCGAGATGGCGTGCGACATCGGGGTTTGCGCAGGCAATAATGAGCTTTTCGTCTTCGAGCGCGGCGTGCAGATCTGCAAAAAAGACCGAAAATACCTGTGCAGGCATCTTCTTTTTCAACTGGGCTTTGAGCGTGGCCCAGAGGTCGGTTTCGGCAGACTGCGCGAAATCGGGCGTCTGCGGCGTCGAAAGTGGGTCGGTAGCAAGCATGGAAATTTCTGTCAAAGCCGCTGAAAAATTCAAGCGCGTAATACCTGCAAACACGGCTATTCTATCTGAAAAACCGGGTGCTGGCTGTATAGAAGCGTAACACGTATTATGTCACATCTATATCCGCGTTTCTTTAACCTAATGCATTAGGCACAGGTATTCACGCTATTGCTCAAGAATCAGTATGACTTCGAATTCTTCGAAGATAAAGCGGCGGGCGACGATGGTGGCCTTTTCAGCGAACCGCAGCGGATAACCATCGCCTTTAAACGCCGAGGGCAGGGAAAATTCGTAGCGCACGCGCGAATTGCGCTGGGCAGAACCAACAATAATATTCAGCAGCTCACCGGCGGCATCCATCATCATTCTGTCTTCGTCTGAATTCGGAATATTCAGCTTTTCCATGGCAATTCTGATTCCCGGATGTGCCACGTTCAACCAGATCACGCCGGGCGCTTCGCCTGAAATATCCATGCGGGCGGTCACGCTGTGAAATTTATCAGGCAGCGTATCGAGCCTGTCGCTCGTGAGCTCTTCGATGCCGATGAACTGCCGAAAGCAGTGCCTCAGCGCAGTGTTGAATATTTCAAAATCCAGCATGTCTGAAGAACATCGCTATTTGATCCCAAAGTTGTGGCCCGCGAATCGGCTTCTCTACATAGCTGTTAACGCCCGCTGCCGCGGCCTGCAGAATTTTTTCACTGTCGGTGACCGAGGTAATCATGACAATCGGCACTTTGTTTCCTGAACCGCGAATCTCGCGCACAAACTCGACGCCGTCAAGAACCGGCATGTTCCAGTCGAGAAATACCAATGATACGGGTTCGGCCTGAAAAATATCCATCGCATCTTTGCCGTTGGCCGCGTGGTAGAATCTGATCTTGGCGGCCGCTTCACGCAGATTTTCGCGTATCACCTGCTCAACGATGGTGCGCATCAGCTCAGAATCATCAACGATCAGTATCTGCATAGTTAGTCCGGTAAAGTGATATGGATAATTGTGCTGCCGTTCTGGCTCGTGATTCGCAGATCGCCACGCAGGCTCTGTATGCTAGATGCTATAAAATCCATGCCGAGTCCACGACCTGCTTCTAGCGTTGCAGACCTCTGCGCACCCGTCAATCCCTTTTGAAGCAGCTCGGCAAGCGTCAGGGTGCTGCCCTGGGCGATCTGCGCAAAACCCCGCCCATCTTCATAATAGGTGACGGCGAATCCGGTCATGGCGCGCGTAATAATCAGGCGGATTGACAGCTCTGCTGGTTTACCTCGACTCTGGCGTTCGGCCGCGCTTTCGATACCGTGCGCGAAGGTATTGCGCAAAAGTTGCACAATAACGTTATGCAGCTGCCCTACAACGCGCTCGCTGCCGTCTGCAAAAGACACTTCGGGCGCGATCTGAATGCCGGCGATGGCGGCCCTTTCCTGAATTTTTGACAGCCAGAAAGCGCGCAAGCGCGAAAGTTGGCTGTTCGCAGCTGAATTGTCTGCCGCCCCGATCAGGTGGCGTATGCGCGAAACCAAGGTCTCGCGGCTGATAATCGCCTGCTCTGAGAGGTTAAGAATCTGTGAAATTTCGTGCCGCGTGAACCGCCGGTCGTAAGGCGTCTGCCGCAGCATCACTTCGAGATAATCTTCAATGCGGTGCAAGAGGGTGCCGAGTTCGTCAAAGCCGAGCTGCAACGCGTTACCTTTCAGCGCATGAACCTGTTGCGCAAATGCGGTGACGCTGGCCGGGTCGAGAGCGTCGAAGCGAATAATCAGATCTTTGCCTGCCGAGAGGTAAGCCTCTTGTTGTTCGATAAACGCCTCAAGAATCGGCTGCGGAATGCGTATCAGGTTCATGAGGGTGTCAAGCTCAGAGCGCTGCTGCGTTTCTGCGAGGGTAATTCGTTCGCGCAGCTTTGCTTCATCGGTGTCGTCAACGATACTCACCAGCAGTCTGCCGACGGTCGTACCATCTTCGGCAAAAAGCGGACGAAAAGAAAACCGCAGGTTTTTCGTGGCGCCTGCACCGTTAATGTATTCTATTTCACGCAGTGGGTTTGCCTTTTCAAGCATCTGCACGCTGATATCGTTGCGCGAGAAGAACAGATTGATGAACCTGTCGACAGACTGGGCCAGCTTCTCATTCTCAAAAAGTGTGCTGAATTTTCGGTTCGCCAGATCGTCTGTGGCGAAAATTCTCAAAGTCGCGGCAGAATATTCGCTCTGAATGAGGCCGCGGTTATCGACTGTCAGAATGCCTTGTTCGAGTGCTTCAAGAATTCCCGAGATTTCGCTCGTTCGTGCCGCGATGCGCCTTTCCATCTGCGTTGAATATTCACCGAGTTCTTGCGCCATCAGGTTAAGCGCGAATGCAAGGTCGGCGAGTTCGTCGCGGCTTTGCGTCGCTACGCGCACCGAAAAGTCCCTTTGGCCGATACGTACCGCCGCCTTCTGCATCACTTCGAGCGGACGCAGCAGAAAACGGCTCGTGGTGGCCGCTGCCATTATGGAAAACAGCAACGCAGCAATGATAATATAATAGCCCGTAACCTTTAGCCGAAACAGCGCATCGAATTCGGTCGCGGCGGAAAAATCGATGACGAGTAGTGCTATGACTTCACCCTTCGCATTCTTTAGCGGGGTATACCCCGAAATATACACACCCGAATGTTCTGACCGGTATCCGCTGCCCACAGTTACCTCGCC
>JAKQXK010000193.1 GCA_029561505.1 Spirochaetota bacterium
ACCAGGGTAACTTTGGCACGCAATCTCTGAATGAATATATTGCCAACGTGGTCGGCAACGTCGGGCAGAAGGCGGCGCGTCAACTGACACCGGTCATGGTAACAGCGAACAGCTATGAGCTGCAGCTGTTTAACGGCGATACCGGCTTCATCGTGAATGACGGCAAATCTGACATCGCGGTAATTGAGAGCGGCAACGAACTCAGAATTGTTCCGCTTGGGCGACTGCGACACTGGCAAATGGCCTATGCTATCACGGTGCACAAGAGCCAGGGGTCAGAATACCCTGAAGTACACATTATACATGAAGAGCGGCCGGGCGAAAAAAGCGACCACCGTCTTCTTTATACCGCGGTAACCCGCGCCCGCGAGCGCGCCATTATTCTTAACGTAAAATGAGGGCAAAAAAAAAGCACGCACCTTGCGGTGCGTGCCCCTCAGCGAAAAGTAATTACTTCGCTTTAACGCCGTCGAGGGTCACTTCAACGGAGTCTTTGCCCTTCTTGGTGACCACTTCGATGCGACCCGCATCGATACCCTTGACGATCAGGGCATCTTTAACACTCGCACCGTATTTAGCAGCAAGTTCATCGTTCTTGCCTTTTGCCACGAGTTGAATTTTCACTTCTTTTTGCACCGACAAGATCGGCGCCATGTCGGCAATTTTGCCCTGCATGTCATCGCTCAGCGCCGGTACGTCGTCTACCTTGGGTGCGCGCTTAATGTTATAGAGCGCCTTCAGGTCATACGTGCCAGAAAACACGGGGCTCGCACCCTTGCGTCTGAGGCCCGCGCCTTTCAGGGTCGGCACAACACTTTCGAGCGCCTTGCCCGAAGCCAGCGCTTCAAGGTTATCGCGCTCTGCTTTTGCCAGAAGACCACGACCGATGCTCATTTTCGCAAAGTTTGTTGAGAGAATCGCGTAGAAACTCGCTTTGTCGTATTCGCTGTCGTTCAGAAAATTCTGCGCCTTTGTGAAGAAAATTCGTGCACGGTATGCGTCTTGCTCGGGAAGAAACGTCGCAAGTTCTTTGCGGGCTTCCATTGTGGCAAGCGCCTGCTTTGCATCGTCGACTTCGCGCTGTGCCTGCGCTTCTTTAATAACACCTGCAAACGCAGGCGACACCATGCTCACAATGAGTATTGCTTTGATCCAGTTTTTCATATGTTCTCCTTAAATTGTGCGTATACTCTTGAAGCGCTTATTTCAGCCCCGCAGCACGGGTTTGCTGCAGTACCTTTGACAGTGCACAGAAAGATTTCGCCTTGATGGCAGCCGCCCAGGCAGCCTCATGCTCTTTTTCAATTTCAAATTCTTTTGCCTTATCGAGAAACTCTTTGGCTTTGCCGGTTTCGGCGCTGCCGTCTTCGCCGAGGGCGGTGTACGCCGCCTGTGCGTCTGCGATTGCCGCGTCTGCGTCAGCCTTTTCGACGCTCGAAGGATAGATTATGTCACGCGGATCGTCGGCTACCTTGCCGCTACCGCAGCCGTAACCTGCCAGAACGGCGACTGCCAGTGCAGCCAAAAGTATTTTCGTGTGTCTCATCATCAAAACTCCTGTATGTGGTTTATTGTACTATAGCCCCAGACCCATAAAGAGGCCTTGAGGTTCCCAAAACTGAGTTCAGTTTGGCTCAGCCCTTGACCCAAGGCGAATCACAGATTATGTACGTCAAGGGAAAAGAGCTTTGTGATTCAGGCCTGTTCGGGAACTCGCGGCGGCGAGTTCCCGAACAGGCTCAATTCAGAACGTAAAAAATCCTCATTTTTTTCGGACTGTTGCGTGCTTTTGGGTAAGATGCTGATATGAGGGAACAAATCGCCGGGCTTGTACAGTGCAGCGAAGCAGCCTTCGCGGGCCATGATGCTACCGATGCAAGGGCGGTCGCCGTGCGTGTTTATGCTGCGCGCAAGCGAAGCCTCGTGCCATCGGTTGCCGTTCTGCCCGCGCTTATCGGTTGTCTTTTTCTCTCAAGTGGCATGGGCCTTATTGTCGCAGGCGGCTCTTTGCCCGTCACCCCGACGATTGAACGCGTGAGCCCTGACGGCGTCGAAACAATCTGGGAAAACCAGATCATGCCGGCGCGCGGTCGCGACTTTCACCTTACATTAGACCTGAATAACCGCCTCAGCGGAATCGACACTTGGTCGCGCCGCGTGCTTTGGCAGCAGGTATTGCCCGAGATTTCGTCGACCTCTGCACCGCTTGTTTTTGCCGACAAGAACCGCGTGCTGATCGGCGTGGCAACGACGATCGGTGCTGTTTATCTTCTCAATGCCGCAAACGGCCAGGTGGTGTGGATGCAGAACGTGAGCGATCGCATCGACGTATCGCCTTTGCAAATCAAGAACTCAATTATGACCGTCGCCTGCGCTGATGGTCGCATCTATGGTATTAATATCGCTGACGGTCACATTGACTACATGGTGCAGACCGATTCGAAAATTACTGCTCTCGAGCCGGTAAGTGACGGCCGCGGCGAGAATATCTACGCGATAGCCGACAAGCAGCGCGTGTTGGCGCTGAACGCCATGACAGGCGATCTGAACTGGCGGGGCGACACTTACGGCGAAGCGACGAACAGCCCATTGGTGACAAAAAATCTAGTTATCGCACCCACGTCAGACGGTGTGCTGAGCAAGCTGTGGGCATTTGACACGAGCGGCGCGCTGCGCTGGATGTCGACTTATGACCATGTGAGTTCACTCGCTTCAGCAGACGAATACATCGCCATGGCGCAGGGCAGCGTCGTGACGCTCTTGCGCGCCGACACCGGCGAAGCGGTGCACTACTGGCAGCTCAAAGAATCACCGGCGGCGCTGAAGCTTGTCGCTCAGCACGGACGTCTCATCGTGAGAACAGACAGCGGCGAAGTTCTGACAGCCCTGAACTGACAGATTTCAAATCTCTTGACGCCGCGCCCCTGATCGGCACTCGCCTCTGTGGATTCTGCAACCCTTGCCTGCGTCATCGCCGGCGCCTATCTCTGCGGCTCTATACCAACTGCTTACCTTGCAGGTTATGCAATTAAGCGGGTCGACATTCGGCAATTTGGCTCGGGAAACGTCGGCGCTTCGAATGCCATGCGGTTGCTCGGCAAAGGTTGGGGCATAGCCATTTTGCTCTTTGATGCCGTGAAAGGCCTGGTTCCCGTCGTGCTCGTGCAGCATGTGTATTTGACGGGCGATGCAGGCGTGCAACACTACGCGATCGCTGCTGCTTTAGCGGCTTTAGTCGGGCACGTATTTCCCGTGTGGCTCAGGTTTCGCGGCGGTAAGGGTGTCGCAACGGGCCTCGGTGTCATGACGGCGCTTTTACCCCTCGCCGTCGCGATTGCGCTGCCGGTCTTCATTACGGTTGTGGCGGTTTCGCGGTTTATCTCGCTCGGGTCGATAACTGCGGCGGCTTTGTTGCCGGGTTTTTTTTTCATTAACCACACCCTGCCCGCAGACGCTGAACTCTTTGTGTTCGTTTGTACGGCGTGCATTTTTGTGATTTACAAGCATAAGTCTAATATCAGGCGTATCATCGCGGGTGAAGAAAATCGCCTGGGTGAGAAGCGGGCCGATTCGCCTGCCAAACCTGTGTGACCGCAGATAAAGGAGTATCCATGAAAAAGCAATTATTGACTATAGCGCTCGTGTGCGCAGGTGCCGCATCACTCTCGGCCGGCCCGATTCGCGATGAGTTTTTTAAAACCCGCGAAGATATCGAAAAAAGCAAAGATACCCCTGAATCGCGCAAACAATTTCTTGAAACGAACATTCAACGCTCACTGCGTCGCCTGCTCGTGCGCTATTATTCTTACCAGACTCCCGAGAAGGTGAAGGTCTCGGCTTCTAACTATGAGCAATCAGAAAAAGACAAGCTGACCTATTATTTCAAATTCGAAGAGTATGTGGGTTTCTTCACGTTCTCGAACGACCCTGAATATTATTACGCCGTACCCCGTGATGAGAAAATCATCACGAAACCCAAAGCCGGCGCTAACTGATAACCGATTAACCACCACAGCGGGGGCTTTTCCCGCTGTTTGATTTGAAACCAAAAAGTTATCCCGTTATTCTGCTGAGTGCGCTGCCCGACCTGGCGTCTGCCGAAGAACTGGCGGATGCACTCGTCGGCGCACACCTTGCCGCCTGCGTGAACATTTTTCCCGAAATGCGTTCGGTCTATTTCTGGCAAGGTGAGATCGTGCGCGAAAAAGAAGTGAAGATTTTCGTGAAAACGTCATCAGAAGTTTCAGCAGCGGCTATCGCATTCATTAAGGCGAGACATCCTTATTCTGTGCCTGAAATTACCACAATCGGCCAAAGCGGCGGTGTCGACATGCACCCTGACTATTGGGCGTGGCTTTCAGCTTACGTCGGCTCGGCTGCAAAAACCAGATAAAGCGGGTCGCATTTACCAGAAACCAAGGCGCCCCAGAAGGTGGTGCATAATTTCGGGTGTGCAGCGCGTTGAATAATGGCTCGCGTCAGACCAGTATTTGCACTTATAGTCAGATTGCGTCGCGTAGTGAAATTTCACACTGCCGCCGGGCAACTCTTTGGCATACTTTTCGACTGCCGGCGCATAAGGGGTTTTGTCGAGCACCCAGCTTAGCTCTTCATGAACGAAAGGTTTATAGAGCAACAGCGGTACATTTTTTTCGCGCGCCATTTTTACGATGCGGCGCAGCGATTCATCCATGAGTGGGTCGACCGCAAAAATCTTGTAGTTGCCTTCGTACATCGTGAGAAACTGGCCGATGCGCTCGTCGCGCAGCTTGCCCGTCAGGTCTGAATCAAGATAGTCTTTATAGCTGCGGACATATTTCTCGAAAATCGAATATTGCGGGCGTTCGTTCTGGGGCCTGGCGCGATAGTCGCTGATCGCCAGTTCAGGTCGCGGCTTCAGCGCATAACCAGCGAACAATAACCGCGCCCGCGCCTCTTCTGAAACAGATTTTTTACCGAATTTTTCGAGCAGACGGTAATAATCATAATCGTATTCATCGCTGAAGATAAACTCTGATTTTCCGTGGTTGTTTCTGTGTTCGAGTTCGAGCAGCTCTGGCCCCAGCTCAAAAATAATCGCATCGGGAATCAGGTTCTGCCGCCACAGCCGTTCGACGCCATGGTAATACGCGACCATTTGCGCGCCGACCTGTGCATAAACGAGAAACTGCGTTTCGAGAATTTGCTCGCGCTGCGGCTTCGCCAGATATTCTGAAATACTGGTCTCTTGTTTCAAGAGGTTGAAGCGCTCAGAACGCGAGCTGCCGAAGACCAGCACCGTTCGGCACGCCTTGCCGCAATGCGGCAGCGTACCGTTCTTCTTTGCGGTGAAACTCGCTTCGTTGTCAAGCCTGATGCGCGCCGTTTCGCTGAGCTGAATGCCCGAACCTTCGATCGCACCAGCAGAAGATTTCCCCGTCAGCAAGAACAGCTTGTCTGCGGCAAAGAGCAGCGCGAGCAGCAGCAACGGATAATATAACCAGCGGCGGCTCATGGGTGCTTTTGAATCAGAACTGGACATAAATAAACGCCTCGCTGGGTATTTGTATGCGTGAAATCAGAAAATAGATTACCGCCAAGAGCACCGGCAGCACCAGCGCCGCGCGGGGCAGCAAGATGCTGAGCACCAGTTCGCGGCGGTGCTCGAGGTATTGCACGAACCAGGTTGCGACGATCAGCAGCAAAACGAGCCAGACCGTAAGCACTGCACTTTTGATGACGAACACCTGACCGATGACCGCGAGTGCGGTATTAAGGTCGGGGGCGCGAAAGAAGACGAAGGCGAAGCTCCAGCCGGTGATGACCCATAAATTACGCAGCGCCCACGTGAAGGTGTTCGCCGGGGTTTTGCCCAGTTTCAGCAGCTTTTCAGCTGTCAGGTAAAGCCCATGCAGCGCGCCCCATATCAGAAAATTTACGGTTTCGCCGTGCCAGATGCCCGAAAGGACCATGGCCAGCATGAGATTGAAGTATTGTCGCGGCTGTGAAACACGGTTTCCGCCGAGCGGAAAGTAGATGTATTCGCGAATGAAAACCGAGAGTGTGATATGCCAGCGCGTCCACAGTTCTGAAAAGCTCGTCGAAAAATAGGGACTACGAAAATTGTTCGGCATGTCATAGCCGAAAAGTTTCGCCATGCCACGCGCGAGGTCGATAAAGCCCGAGAAGTCACAGTAGATCTGCGCGCTATAACCCAG
>JAKQXK010000195.1 GCA_029561505.1 Spirochaetota bacterium
ACGCGCTTCTGTGCAACGCGCTGCGCCAGGCCTTCAGCGATCGCGGTCTTGCCTACGCCCGCTTCACCGATGAGAATCGGGTTATTCTTCGTCTTGCGCGACAAAATCTGAATGACACGCTCGATTTCATGGTCGCGCCCGATCACCGGGTCTGTCAGTTTCTCTTCAGCCATACGCGACAGGTTGCGGGCAAATTCGTCGAGCATTGGCGTCTTCGAAGCTTCTTTTTTGGGCTGCGCCGCCGAAGCAGTCTTTTGTGTCGTTGTTGCCTGCGGCAGACCGAGCGTTGCGTTCAGCTCGTTGCGAATGACCTGATAGTTGATCTGAAATGATTGCAGCGCGTTGGCCACGATACCGCTTGTGTCGCGCAGCAGCGCCAGCAGCACGTGCTCAGAACCAATATAACTGTGGCGCATTTTACGCGCTTCATCGCGCGAGAGTTCGAGAATGCGCTGCACCTTGTCTTTGGTGGTGGGGTCGATCACCATCGTCGCGCTGTCTTGTTCGGCGCGCTTCTCGATTTCTTTTTTCAGCTCACCCAGATCGATGCCCAGGTTCATCAGCATTTTCACCGCCACCGAATCTTGTGCTTTGAGCAGCCCCAGAAGAATATGTTCGGGCCCAAGAAACTCGTGATTGAGCCTCTTCGCCTCGCGCGGTGCATATTCGTTAATGATCTTTTTAACGCGGTTTGTGAAGTCGAACATGTGGATATAATAGTTTCGGCAGACATGACCGTCAATAAAAACAATCCTGCTAATATTGGGCGATTTTCACCCCATTGGTAGCAGACTCAAATTTTACCGCCGGCGGCAGCTTTTGTGGCCAAGACAGCAAAAATAAAGTAGGATGCATAACGAAACTCGGATTTCACACCATGCTTTTTAAACGCCGCACAAAACAAGTACACGATGGCCTTACCCAGGCAGAGCATCCATGGCAGGGCTGCATCGGCGTCTGCAGTAAATGCGCCCGCAAAGTGCATGCGATGGATGGCGGCAAAACCCGGCTGCGTGTCGGCCTAAAGGCGCTCATCGGTCTGCGCGGCATCAAGAAGCAGGTGCGTCCCGTTGACATTTCATGCCTTGATGTTTGCCCCGAGAACAGCATTGCTGTCGCTCACTTTACTCAATCGTCCATTCGTGTCATCAACGTCGGGCGCGATGTCACACCCGAAACAGTACTCAAAGAGCTTGGCTATTGAGAGGCGCCTGAAAGGCACCTCTCAATAGCCGATTTCACTTCTTTTCTTCTAACAGCTTGTAGAACGAAGGCAAGAACAGCAGCGTCATGAGCGTTGCGCTCACAAGGCCGCCGAGCACGACGAGCGCGAGCGGCCGCTGTACTTCGGCGCCAATACCCGTATTCAAGACCATCGGTAAGAAACCAAAGCTTGCAACCAGCGCCGTCATGAGCACCGGGCGCAGACGGCCGAGCGCGCCGAGTTTGACGGCTTCGGCCACGCTGTGGCCTTCAGCGACCAGATCATTCAAATACTTGACCTTCACAAGCCCATTCAAAACCGCCAGACCCGATAGCGCGATAAAGCCGATCGCCGCCGAAACCGAAAAGGTCATTTTGGCAAAATACAGCGACAGAACGCCTCCCGTCCACGCGAACGGAATCGTCAGAAAAATCAGAACGGTCTGCCGAATCGAGCCGAATGTGCGCCACACCAGATAAAAAATCACAGCGAGAATCAGCGGCACCACGACCAATAGCCGCAATCGCGCACGTTCAAGATTCTTAAACTGCCCACCCCACTGCAGACGAAAATCGGCGGGCAAACCCAGATCAGTCTTGATACGGGCCTGCGCCTCTTGTACAAACGAGAGCGTGTCACGATCGCCCAGATAGATGGCGATACCCGCATACCGGTTCATGCCGCTGCGTGAAATCGACGTGATCGTCGTGCGCTCTTCGAAATCGGCAAGTTCGCCGAGAGCGATCGTGCCACCCGCAGGCAGCGCGATCGGCAGGCGTTTGATGAGCGCCACATCGCGTCGGCTCTCGTCGTCGATTTTTACCACAATCGCGAACCGCCAGTCTTTTTCATAATAGCTGCCAATCGATTTACCCACCATCGCAGCCTGAAAACCTTCATTCACATCTGCCACCGACAGGCCGTAATAGTTGATCTTATCGTACTTTAGTCTCAGGTGCACAACCGCGCTGCGGCGCAGAGCAGTTAGAGCATCAAGGGATACCGCTCGGGCACCCGGTATACTTTCCATAATGGCGACGGCTTTCTCTTGCAGCGAGAAAAGCGTGTCGAGATCTCTGCCATAGATGCGCAACGAAACGTCGGCCCGGCTACCTTCAAGAATTTCGTTGAAGCGCATCGCAATTGGTTGCGTCTGCGCCAACTCAGATTCTGCCAATGCTGCGGTCTTCGCGAGCACGGGCTCAAGGTCTTTCTGAACCAGCGCAAAAAGTTCGTCGGGGGTGAGAGTTTTGCCCCGGTCATTCTTGCGCCACAACGCCTGATCTTTTTTGAGGATTACAAAAAGGTCTGTCAGATTCACGCCCATTGGGTCGGTCGCCGCTTCACTTGTGCCGATGCGGCCAAAGACGCGCGCCACCTCGGGGTAAGCCGCAATAATTTTTTCAGCCTTGCGCTCGCGGTCGATCGACTCGGTAAGTGAAATGCGCGCGTCATGCAACAGATTCAGCGTCATGTCGCCTTCATTGAGGGGCGGCATAAAGTCGGCTCCGAGGCGGGTGAAAAGCCAGGCACAGACGGCAAAAACCAGAATAATTGGCACAATAAATCGTTTCGCATGCTTCAGCGGAAAATTCAAAATCGGTTCGTAGATCGCGTACAAAGCGGTGATGAACCGGGTTTTGTGCGGCTTAAACCTGGGTGCAAGGTAGATGCCAAGCACCGGCATCACGAGCACCGCCACGACGAGAGCTCCACCTAGAGCAAACAGCACAGTAATCGCCATCGGGTAATAGAGTTTGCCTTCAATGCCTTCAAGCGTCAGAATCGGCAGATAGACTGCCATGATAATGATCATGCCCGTCGTCATGGGCCCCATAATCTGCAGCGTCGCTTCTTTGGCCTGAGCAATTCTCTCGGCAAGAGTTTTCGGCTGGTGGTGCTCGATGCGTGTTAGCAGATTTTCCATCATCACGATCGAACCATCGACGATGAGACCGAAATCCAGCGCGCCAAGACTCATGAGGTTTGCCGAAATGCCGAAAACTTTCATACCAATCAGCGCGGCGGCCATCGAAACTGGTATCGCGAGCGCCACAAAAAATGCTGCGCGCATGTTACCCAAGAACAGAAAAAGTATCAACACGACGATGCCGGCACCCTCGGCGAGATTCTTGACAATCGTCTTCACCGTCGCGTTCACAAGAAAGCTGCGCGAATAGAGCACCTGCGTCTCAACATCTTCGCAGCGGCGCATGCTTCAGCGCTTCTTCAGCCTGCAGCGCAACCTCGCGGCTATTTTGCCCCGAGAGCATCAGCACAGTGCCCAGCACGGTCTCTTCGCCGTTATACGTCGCTGCGCCGATACGCTGCGCATGGTAGGCGCCGATGCGGGCCACCTGTTTCAGGCGAATCGGCGACCCTGTCCAGTTCATGCGCAGCGGCAGCTCTTGAATCTGGTCGAGGTTTAAGCCTGCATAGGTGCTGACAATGAACTGCTGCTTGTTTTTCTCAATGTAACCCCCACCATAGTTGTCGCCGAGGCTCTTTAGCGTTTCAGAGATCTGGTTGAAGGTGACACCGAACTGCTCCATCTTCAGGGGATAACTCTCGATATGAACCTGGCGCTCGTAACCGCCGAGTGAATCGACTTCTGCAACACCCGCGATATTCGACTTCAGATAAGGCCTTATCACAAAATGCTGAATCGTACGCAGGTACACGAGGCGTTCTTTTTCTGATTTTTTTGCGAGCGCCGAACCCGGCTTTGGCACCACCGCATACATAAAAACTTCGCCGAGGCCCGTCGTGATCGGCGCCATCTCGAGCACCACACCAGCAGGTACACTGGCCGAGGCTTTGATAATCTTTTCGGCGATCTGCTGGCGCGCCCAATAGATGTTCGTGTCGTCGTGAAAGATGACCACCGTCTGCGACAGGCCGAAGCGTGAGAGCGACCTCACCTCTTTGACCGCCGGTAGGCCGGCCATTTCAGTTTCGACAAAGTATGTGACTGATTTTTCTACCTGCTGCGGGTCAAGGCCGCCGGTTTTTGCATTTACTATTACCTGTACGTTGGTAATGTCTGGCACCGCATCAACCGGTAGGTTTAACGCGACCATCAATGCGAGTGCGAGCGTGCCGGCGACTGCGAGCACTACTGTGCCCCGGTTCGCGAGTGCTATTTCGAGTAACTTCTTTAACATGTGACTTCCCCCTAAAAATGCTGAATTAGGGATTCAGCGTCCCGGTTGTGCTGAGGCAATGGCCTCAGGCAGCGGGTGGCGCACGGGAAGACTGTGCAGAATATTTGGTCTGTGAAGAGAGGTTTGTGTCGGGTGAGAAATCCTCACCGTATTGAATGGCAGGCAAGAAGAGCACTGGCCTCGCGATAACGATACCGGCGACCGCAACGAAATTGAGAGCCGGCAACGTGCATGAACTTTCGAAATTGCCATTCTCGAAAGTATGCTCGAAAAACGATTCTTGACCCGCATGCGTGGCTTCATGCTCATGCGGCAGGTCGGCATGGCAAGCGGCGCTGATGTCGACACCGACGCAGAGTTTTTCGTGGCTGCCCTCATGGTCGACGTGCACGCTCGAGAGCGCCGACGCTGCGACGAAAGCGAGGTAAAAGAGATTAAATGTCGCAAACTTGCGCATCGCTTTTTATAGCATGCTAAATCTTTTTCAGGGCGTCAAAAAGAAACGCAAGCACTGATTGAGAATGGAAATCAGTACAAGTCTGGCAGTTGCCGTCAGCGCAGTCTTAACCAAAGCAATGCAGGCTGGTGGTCTGAAATCGCCGTGTCGTTGTGCACGATAATGTCTGCGAGCCAGCTCGCGCGCGCTGCGTGCAACCACGCCTCGAAGCTGCTGTTGGCCACCAAGTGATCGATCGTTGAACTATAAGGAATATTTGTGAACCGCGTAACGTCGAGCGTCGGTGACTGGGTGAGAATTTTGAGATTCGAATTCGTCTCGATCGCGTTCAGTGTGTCGACCGATGTGCAGATGCCGACGCCAGCCTTCACTTCATCGTTCAGGTCTCCCAGAAGCAGCGTCGGCGTCGTGTTCGTCGATGAAAGGTACGCGCTCAAATCGTCGGCCTGCGCCTGCCGTGTCGCGCACGCAGCCGAATCGGTGAGTGCCTTCAGGTGCACGTTCACCAGCCTGAACTGCCGATCAGAATGTTTTGCCTGAAAGACTGCCTGCAGAGGTTTTCTTAAGCAACCATCCCAGTCGCCGTTGTTAAAGGGCGAGGCAGAGAGTTCTTCTTGCGAAACAAGTTTCACAAGAGACCGTTTATAGACATAACCCACGCGCGCGCTGCAACCCGAAGATGCGACGAGGTATGCCCAGTCATCGCCCAGATGGCTCGCTACCCATGAGGTAAAAACGGAATAGTCTTTAATTTCTTGAACCGCAACAATGTCGAGTCCATTGTTTAGAATTACATTCGCTACGCCGGTCTGTTTTACCGTCTGGCTTGCAGCCGAATTGGTGCCATCAAAACCGCTTGTGAAATATTCGAGGTTAAACGTGGCAATCTGCAGGCAGTCGGCGTCGGCCACGTTGTCGCAGGTGACCGCGACATTCACCGGCACCGAAGAGACCGTTGTTCCCGACGCTGCATTGCCCGTCTGATCGTACGCGATCAGACGATACCAATAGGTCTGCCCGTTGGTGAGTGACGCATCGGTCACTGGGTCGCTGCAGTTTTCGCAGAGCAGCGTGCGGGTAGCCGCGCTATTCAGGTCGGCAGCGCTTGCCGCGCGGTAAATGCGCGTCGCTTTGTAGTCACCCTGCGGCGGTGCCTCCCAGCTGAGGCGCAGATTCTGGTTGCCGGGTGTGACCAACACAGACGTTACATTCGCGGGTGCCGTGGTATCAACAACAGGTGCAGGTGGAGCGTAGGGTGTGCTCGCGGCTTCAGGCGTGTCTTGCGCATTCACGCGATTGTTATATGAGCAATGTCCCGCCAAGACGGCGGAAAGCACCATTAACCAAATCTTTTCAAACGATCGCATCATTTGTTTCACACAATATACCATGGTGCGACCCATTCCGTCACGCATTTTCATAAATTTTGATAGCACGTTGTGTTTTCCTCGTAGAGACGCAGCATGCTGCGTCTCTACGGAATTGGCACGAATCCACGGCGATCGAAACCGGTGAATTATCCGTCACATTGTTTCATCGTGGTGGTTCGTTTAATCGGTCATTCGGCCAATTCACCGGATTGTATGAAATATATAGACGTATTTTCCGCAAAGATTTATCATCACGAATAATACGGTCGTGATACCGGGATTGCCAGGCAAACGGTATGCCCTTTGCCGTCGCCCATTTTTTCACGGCCGATTTGTATGATCG
>JAKQXK010000214.1 GCA_029561505.1 Spirochaetota bacterium
CCGAAAGTGTGCCCTTAAGGCAGGTCAGGCTCGGTTTCGGGTAGTCGAAGTTCCACCAGGTGAGATCGTCGATTTCGTAGACACGGTATAGCTCTGATCGAACGCGCGCAGCCTTAAAGCTTCGAACACTGGGCGCTCCAACGGCTGGTGCCGCTGGTGCGGCTGGCCTTTTGCGTGCGCGTCTGCCGGCAGGCGCTTCGGACATCGGCTCTGCAGCTGCTTCTGAATCACCATCGTATTTTTCTCTTCTTGTACGCTTGGCTTGCGCCATTAGCACCGGCGGCAGCATCACCTCTTGGTTATGGCCGTGTTTTTGCCAGCCCTTCTGTGCATCGTAGTTGTAGACGAAGAATTTGTCCCCAGAGACGTCGGTGCGAAATTTCACTTTTATTTTTTTGCCGGGCATGAGTTTCAGCGGCGCACCGTCGTACTGAGCGCCGACGAAGAACATACCCGCCGATTCGAAAAGCGTATCGCGTTCTTTGTCGCGAAATTCGAGGCTAACTGGCAACGCAGCGAACTCGAGCGATTTGGTGGCTTCAATGAGCAATACCTCGATTCTATCTTGGTTGTTGAATTGTTTCGGGAGCACGAAGCTGTCTGCTTCGATTGTGAACTGCGAACCTTTTTCGGCGCGCAGAATATTTTTCTCTGCAGGGTTGATACGAAAATACTCGTTTGCCGGCCGCAGTTTTGCGAGATGCGGCATTTCTTTTTTTGTGGGGGCTTTACCCGAACACGCTGCCAGCGCCGTGACGAGAATAAATCCACCTATCATTCTGCTGTTTATCATGCCGTTTAGACGTCGTGGCCCGTGAAAGCATGCAGAAATTCTATGGCGCAGCGCAGAAGGGTCAGCAGGCTCGTCTTTTGGTTTCGCAAGATTTCTCATTTAAAAAGTGACTGGTCACTATGTTTATAGCTAATAAACTGCCCCATGAGGCTGACGCAGGCCGAAAGGCGACAGCAAACCCTGCAAAAACTGCATGAGGCCACGGTTGAGTGCATAGTTAATAAAGGCTTTAGCCGCCTGACGACTGCCGACATTGCCGAAGCTGCCGACCTTTCGCAGGGCGCGCTTTTTCGCTATTACCCCTCTAAGACCGCCGCGGTTGCCGGCGCCACGCGCTACCTTTTCGACAAGGTGATTCGCGATTTCAACTGCCTGCTCGGTGAACCGTGCGAACCCAACCTCATGAAAATCGTCGACGATCTCGAGGCCTGGTTCCATTCGGCGGATTTCATAGCAGTCTCAAGACTTTTCGCTGAATCGTCGGCCGACGCCGAACTCAAAGAAGCAATTCAACCCCTAATCGAGCAGCATCGCCTCAACACACACGCGCTGATTGAGCAGGCTTTTCCCGCAGAATCACAGGCAATGCTGCGCAGCGCCGCGCACGCCGTCATCTACCTGATGCAGGGCATCGCGACAGAAAAGCACCTGATCGCCGACGACTTCATCGAGCGCGACATCATGCAGCTCGTGCGCAACGCCGCCACGCTGTTGTCGCTGCAAAGTAACAGCATTTTACCAGATTCAATTAACGGGAGAAAATAATGGAGCAACTGATTCACTACATTAAAGAAGAGCCGACGATTCTCGCGATTCCCTTCTACATCGTCACGATGGGCATCGAGAACCTGACGCTCTGGCGCCGAAAGAAAGCCTACGAAGTCGCCGATACGGCAGCAAGCCTCTCGGGCGGGCTCGGTAGTCTCGTCGTGCGTTTTTTCTGGAACTTTGTCTTTATCTGGCTTTTAAAGCTCTGCTACGACGCAGGCCCAAAACTTTTCGACGCTGCACCGATCTGGGCCGCCTGGATAGTTTTGGTCTTTCTCGATGATCTCGCTTTTTACTGGATGCACCGCGCGGCGCATGAGATCCGCTTTTTGTGGGGCACGCATGTCGTTCACCACTCGAGCCAGCGCTACCATTTGGCGACAGCGCTCAGGCAATCATGGACAGCGCCGATCATTGAAACACCGTTTTGGTTGCCCGTAGCATTTGTCGGATTTCCCCCGCACTGGATTCTGATACAGATGTCGGTGAGTCTGCTCTATCAGTACTGGATTCACACCGAGACGATTCGTACTTTGGGGCCGCTCGAATATGTCATGAACACTCCTTCGCACCACCGCGCGCACCACGGTTCAAACCCTGAATACATCGACACAAACTACGGCGGCATCTTCATCATCTGGGATCGCCTCTTCAAAACCTTCGTGCCCGAGGTTGCGCCCGTGCGCTATGGTCTCACCAAAAACCTGACGACGCACAACTGGTTCACGATTCAGTTTCATGAGTTTGCCGACATGTTTCGCGATGCATGGCGTGCGCCGACGCTGAAAGAAAAGCTGCGCCAGCTTTTCGCTAGCCCGACTGCGCTGGCGTCAAGCCAGGTGTCGTCGAAAAAATAATCCGAGAACCTTTGCTCGGGTAATCTATTGACGCGCACTCAGGGTTGGGCAGGGCTATCCATGCGCGTCTTTTTTTCTACCGGCTTAGCCGTGCTGTTGCTGGCTACTGCTGGTGCGATCACGGCAAACCCGCAAGTTTGCGGAGCAAATGCTGAAAAAGCCCCCGAACTCGAAAAGGCAGGTGATCCCGCCGCTGCTATCTGGTGTTACGGCTTAAGCAATCACTGGGCCTCAATTGTTGCCCTGCAAAACAAGGTGATTCCATCAGCTTACGCGAAAGTAGGCGCTGGTAACTACGCGATTATTATCTCGAATGTGGCGCGGGCCCATCTCGAGCTGAAGAACCTGGGGGCAGGCAGGCGCGCACTTGAAGCGGGCATGAGGCAGCTCATGAACACGCCGCAGGTTGTAGAAACAGCGTACAACCTGGTAGGCCTGTTCCGCGACGAGACCATGCGGTTTGCCGAGCGGCAGCGCTGGCATGGTTTACTGATGCTGGCCATGAAGCAGCCACGGCCAGCATTCCAGCTGGCCGACATATTCACCAACAATGTGTACTTTGGCGTCTATCAAGGTATAAAAGAAAAGAAAATTCCCGGAGCATTTGCCCTCGCGCGTGATGCTGTGACCCACCACGACGCAGACATGCTGAAGCATTGGGGGTTCATGCGCGACATAGTGCAGATTCAGTACCTGGCTCTCGGTCAAGAGGTGAAGCCGAACGTAGCGAAACGCCGCTTGCGCATGCTGTTCGTTGTTGTTGCTGATACAAAGCTTACCAATGCGCACCCGACTCACGGAAATGTCGACGCGCGCCTCGCCGAAACCGACCTTCAAGAGCTGCTCACCAATTTTCGCCTGTTTTCGTCTGCATTCCAGGCTTTGACTGGCATTGCGTGGGAATCGAAGATTATGCGCCACCCGGGCGCGGTACGCCAAACGACCTATGTGTCTGACCCGCCGCGCTCTGTCATGCATCCCGTTATGACGTCTATTGAGCCCGCTTTTTCGCCTGCTATTCAGCGCGAAATTGCGAGCAGTGACGGTGTGGTGCTTGTTTGGGCCGGCACCCGGCAACCACCGGGTCACCTCATCACCAATGGCAGCGGTACAGAGTACGGCTTTCCCATTAATGGAAAAACCGTGCATCGACTGCTGGTAATAAGCGACTCTAACAAGAAGTTTCTCGATGGAAATCACGCCAACTCTGCACTGTTCTTTTTCCACGAAATCTTCCATGTTCTCGAATGGGCTTACTATAAGTCACCCTTTCCGGTTGCCGAGCATTCTTACGCTCGACGTGAGCTGTGGCCTGCAGACTATACGGGCTCAACCGAATGGGATTTTTACCGCGAGACGATCACCAAGCGATTGATGCGCGAAGATTCTCTTAACCGTTTGGAATGGCGGTCGAACCATGCGGGGTTTCACAATCGTAAGGTAAAAGGCGAGTAATCGCCAAGCCTTCAGCTTGCATTCACCGCTTCGACCTGCGAAATCACACGTGCCAAGAATGCATTCTCCGGCACAGTAAAAGCGATATGCACACCCACCTCGCCGATGCCGCCGCTGAGCACAGTGTGCTCGCTGCCGTTGCGCAGAATTTTACCCGCTATTGTCAGACGTGATTCAAACTGCCCAGGGAAAAATACTTCGAGTTCATCGCCTTCGCTGAGCCGCGTCTTGAGGTCAAACCAGGCAATACCATCGGCATTCTGCCGTTTCACGCAGCCGGCGTAATGGTGCGATTGATACCGGGTGTTGCCCTCTTCGTTTTGGAAATCGCGTTCATCTTCAGGAACCCGATCGTCCATTCCTCTGGTCAGGAATCCTGAGAAGTACTTGCGCGACGCCACTTTGTCGAGTTCGGTGAGAAGCTGGCGGTCGAACTGTCGGCCGGCTGAGATGTCGTCGAGCGCGCGGCGGTAGGTGCGGGCAATCATGGCGGCGTAATAGTCGTTCTTGGTGCGGCCTTCGACCTTGATCGAGTCGACGCCGATTTCTGTAAGTTCATCGAGAAACTCGATCGCGCGCAGGTCTTTCGAGTTCATGAGAAACGTGCCTTCGTCAGAGCTGATGAGCTCCATCTGCGCATCTTCTTTTTCGGGATTCTTGAGATAGATCTGGTACTGGTCGCGGCACGCATTGTTGCACGCGCCCTGGTTCGCGTCGCGGTTCTTGAAGTAGTTGCTCATGAAGCAACGACCACTGT
>JAKQXK010000225.1 GCA_029561505.1 Spirochaetota bacterium
AACAGGATTCAGAAGCAGAGAAAATGCACTCTCGCCGGGTTTTGTCGGAAGACTTTGGTTGAGACCCTCGCTAATCAGATCGACAAAAGCCTCCCAGGCGCTGGTCTTCTTGTAAGGTACGTCATACTTTTTGCATATCGCCGCCACTTCACCCGAGATATCCATCAGGCGATTGAAAGGCAGATCGGGAAACAAGTGGTGCTCCATGTGCGTGTTGATCGAACCCATCAGCAGGCGCTCGTACCATTCGGGCACGTGATAGTTGCGCGAAGTTAAGACCTGCCGCAGGTAGAATACATATTTCGATTCGTTTTCCGGTTCATCGACGAGCGGAATATCTGCGCCGTGGTGTTCGAACACAAGCATGTACATCAGGTGCGCACCCGCAAGCACGCGCGCCACCATGTTGCCGAGAAAAACTTTCGGAAACAGCGGGCCTGCCAAAAGCGGAAAGAACACATAGTCGCGGCCCAATGCCTGCGACACGCTCATCACAGCGGGCCCGTAGGTTTTCCACGTGAGAGGGGCGCGGTTCTCGAAAAATGCGCGCGCCGTGGCGATGTAACCCGGCATGTAATACGTCATGATACCCGGCATCGCCATGAGCGCTGCAATCTGGAAAGCATGCCGCGGTTGCCATTCTTGCCGGGCGCTGATGCGATAGTACAGATAACCATAGTCATGGTCTTTGCCGTCGATGTTGGTGAACGGGTGGTGGCAGACGTGGTGCTCGAACTTCCAGTCGGTTTCATCCATGGTGTTGTCCCACCGGAAGTCGCGCGAGTTGATGTGGCCGTTGCCCGGAATATCGTCGTAGTGGCCGTGCAAAATATTATGGCCGTTGGTGAATTCCATCACAAAGTGCGCGGCGAGAAGGCCAATGCCAGCCATGTAGGTCACAGGCTCGGGCGACAGATGAATGAGCGCGCGGCCGGTGAAATCGAAGTAGCGCGAGTAGCGGTCGAGATCTTGCATGATTTTGAGATCTTCAACACCGACTTTGGCTTTGGTGCGGTTATAGAGTTCTTCAATCTCGCGCCCAAAAGCCTCGATGGTTTCGGGTGAATAGCCGTAGAGGTTGCGCGCCATGCGCTTCGAGGGCGTTGGAAAGGTCAGGCGTAAACGAAAAAGCTATTGATGGGCGGATGGCTCCAGCATCAATGCAAGCTTACGCCGCCCTCAGCATGCGAATAGCGGGCGAAGCGTCTCAGATTTCATATCTGGCTTTACACCAGCATGACGCTGGGGCAGACTAGCCGCAACCGGCGGTAACGCTCAGGAGAGAAGCAATGAAACTAAAACTCATAACGATAGCACTGACTTGTATAATAACATTAACTGCATTCGCAGAAAATATCGAAACCCCCAAGGCAAACGCCGGCACCGCGGCCATCGGCGCTGGTAAACCTACCCCGCCACCGCCACCACCTACACGAAAAGATACAAAACCTTTGACCGTTACCCCTAAGGGGCCGGGCCCGGTAGGGTCCTCTGGAACTAAGGCCATTTTTGTTCAGCCGAAGCCTGGGCCTGCGCCTATCGGAAAAACTCCCAAAACAGTAAAGGGCTCCGTACCGGTCGAAGCTGCGGGAACAAAATCTATTGGCGGAGTTAAAGGCCCCGGGGCACCTCCAGTTCCTGGTCCGGGCTCTTCTGCTCCTTGACGCACTGAACAGAAGCCAAAAGCTCATCCGTATTTCATCTTGAGCCGATTCGAAATCCGCATTGGACGTCCATTCGACGACGATCATCACCTGCTGTGGTCTGACGTCGCCCTCACGCGTTTCGCGCGAAAATATAGTCCTTTAAGGCCATACTTCACTGCTCATTACGGCTATCCTGTCGCATAGCGTCACCCAGGTTCAGGCTTTGCGTCGTAGCTTCGACCAGTCGTCTTGGCTGAGTGGGCAGCAAAGTCTTAGATACTGAAACTTAACCAGAGATTTTTACCGGCATACTGACCACCACCGTGGTTCCTATCCCTTCGCGGGGTGCTACCGTGATATTGCCGCCGTGCAGCTCGACGACCAGCCTCACAAACGCGAGCCCGAGGCCAGTGCTCTTGCGTTGCGTGTCGGGGCGTTCGAGCGAGTAGAACTTGTCGAAGATTTTTTCCCGCGCGAATTCGGGAATTCCGGCGCCGCGGTCGCCGATCGCGATCGAAATCTGCTGGGCTTCGTGGTGCACGGTAATCTCGATGGTTCCTTTTTGAGGGCTGAAGTCGAGCGCATTCTGCAGCAGGTTCGCCAGCGCCTGATATAAGAAGAAGTAGTTGCCGGTGAGGCGAATGTTCTTGCCGGCTTTTACATCCAGACTGATCGATTTTTGCGCGCATAACTGCGCAAAATCTTCGCTGAGTTGCTCGAGCAGCTCGCTCAGATCGACCACTTCAGGCTTCGGCAGTGCGCGGGTGTTTTCGAGCGTGGCAATCTGCAATAGAGTCTCAGTGATCGTCTGTATGCGTTTCGCCTCGCGCGTTATGTTGCCGAGAAATTTTTGCCGGTCTGGTGCCGAAAGGTCACCCTCGAGAATTTCAGAGGCGCCGAGAATGCCCGCGACGGGGCTCTTGAATTCATGCGTCAGCATCTGTACAAAACCTTCGATGTACTTGCGGCCGTCGAGTTCT
>JAKQXK010000455.1 GCA_029561505.1 Spirochaetota bacterium
GATGCGTTTGGTATGAAGAATATTGCGCGCATCGAGGGTTGTTATTTTAATGTTATGGGGTTTCCCGCGAGCCGCTTTATGCGCGTTTTACGGGAGAACCGAAAATTACTTCTTTAGGTAGCTGCAGCTCAAGCGCTGCGAAGCCCTGCGCCCGCAACAGGCAGGCATCGCACTGCTCGCAGGGTGCAAGCACTTCGCCGTTGGTCTGCGGGTCGTAACACGACCAGGTAAGTTCAATTGGCACGGCCAGACGCATGGCCTCAGCGGCGATATCCGCCTTTGTCATGGCTATGAGCGGTGTCAGAATATCAGCCGCCCGCCCTTCTCTGCCCGATTTTGACGCGAGCGCCGCGGTCTGCGCAAAAGATGCGATAAAATCAGGGCGGCAATCGGGGTAACCCGAATAGTCAATAGCATTAACTCCGGTGAAAATGGCCGAGCAGTCGCGCGCTTCGGCCAATGCATAGGCCAGCGAAAGAAACACCAGATTTCGAACTGGAACATAGGTCGAGGGAATCGCGGCCTCACCTTGCAGGTGCGCGCCGCCCTTGGGAACGGCAATTTCAGCCGTGAGCGCCGAAGCACCGATCGCGCGCAGATTCACGTCAATAATGGAGTGGTTGGCGCCACCTGCCGCCGCGATCTTGCGCGCCGCTGTCAATTCAACGCTGTGTCGCTGCTGGTAATTGAACGAGATTGCTTCAACCTCAAACCCCCGCTCACGCGCAATATAAAGACAGGTGGCTGAATCAAGCCCACCAGACAAAAGAACCACAGCACGAGGTGTTTTCATAACCGTTGCGGAAAAATCACCCTTGACGACTCACCCTCTTGCACAATGACGAATGACAGAACGGGCAGCTTCTCTTTCACCCGTTCGTAGATCCACCGGGCGATGTTTTCGGCAGTCGGGTTTTCGAGACCGGCAACAGAATTGAGCAGCGTGTGGTCAATCGAGCGCAGAATGGGCTTCACAACCTCGCTGATTTCAGCAAAGTCGATAATCCACCCTTGGCTATTCACTTCGCCAGAGACGGCGATTGTCACGCGATAAGTATGGCCGTGCAGTTTTCTGCATTTATGGTCTTCGGCGACAAGCGGCAGAAAATGTGCGGAATCAAAAACGAATTCTTTCTCTATTTGCATCAGACGGCTCGCAGGCTTGGTTCATAGATGTATTTGTGCAGTTGCATGCCTAGCCTAAGGTTTAGCGGCGAATTCTTAATCCATTCGCCCGCTTCTGCAAGGTTGAGTTCGCCGAAGACTGGTTGTACAATAACAGGATTCTGCAGCAATGCGTCGACTTTGTATTTGCGTATCAGGTCTTCAGCAAATTTGAAATCCTCATGATTGGCGACGACGATCTTCAGGTCGTCAGAACTTTTTAGCATTTCAATGTTTTCATAGCGGTTTTTTTTGTCTTCACCAGAACCCGGCGCTTTCATATCGAGAATAATGTGAACGAATCCTGGCACTTGATTGAGGCGAATCGAGCCTGAGGTTTCCAGAAGCACTTTTTTACCGGCAGCGTGCAGTGCGTGCATGAGAGGATACACGTTTTTCTGCAGAAGTGGTTCACCGCCAGTGATCTCGACGAGCTGCGCCGAAAAGCCCGAAACCGCCTGCATAACCTGGTTTAGAGATTGTGCACTACCCTCATGAAAAGAATACGTGGTGTCGCACCAGGTGCAGCGCAAATTGCAGCCGGTCAGCCGCACAAACACACAGGGGCGCAGCGCATAACTTCCCTCGCCCTGAATGCTGTAGAATATTTCGTTGACCGTAAGCTTCAGGTCTTCTCTTTTCGCCGTGACATCCATTGTGACCGTGTCAGCTAGAAGATGCGCATTTCAAAAGGTGCCGTAAATCGAATTTTGCTTTCTGTATTTCTCGTCTGGCCTGTCAGCCCCCCCGCTGACGCCGCGAAGAAGAGCCAGTCGGCATTTATGCTCGTCGAAATCGGCGGCAAAGAGCCGCAGACGATTGCAGAAAGCGGCACGCATGAGCTTGCGCCGGTTGGCTCACTGCTTAAACCGTTCGCGGCCTGGTATCTGCTCGAAAAGG
>JAKQXK010000248.1 GCA_029561505.1 Spirochaetota bacterium
CGGAAAGGATTACCAGATTCGCCCGCTGTACATTAATCGGGTATTGCATGCTGCGGCAACGCAGCGGGCTTTGCATACCGGCGAGTCATTGTCTCGTATGCTGGACGTCGCCGTGCGCGTTTATGCGAGGCGGCTGCTCGAATCGGTGTTGAGCAGCCATGGGCAGGTGGATCGCCTTATCCGAGAGATCTGGTACAAAAAATATGCATGCAGACGCCTTCGGGATGCCTATTTTATTAGCTACGAGGGCGAAACGCTAGAGAATCGCGGCTTAACACTGTCTTGGATGTCCAAGGCTCATCTTATACCCAAGAAAGGACTACACGCTGACGAAATCCTCGCCCGAATGCGCGACAGCGCCTGACGGCCGCCCAAGAAGTCACGAATGAAATCGATTTTCGGCCTGACTCATGCCGAAAGGCTGCCACGAATGCAGATACCGCGACTGCCTGCAAAACCTACATATGTGGATTTCCAGACGAATCTGGATTTCTTTGAACTCTTTCGGCGGCTCGAACAGAATTTTCAAACCTGCTTTCTGCTTGAATCTTTGGGCGAGCAGAGTTATGATTCACGCTACTCGGTCATCGGTTTTGAACCCGAGTATTACTTCACATCGCGGGCAAACTCATTGAGTATCTATGCCCATGGTAAAAAGACCGTTGTCCCTACGGAAAATCCGTATGCCTACCTGCGTGAAATATTGCCGCGTGAAGTTTTAAGTCGCAGTTATGCCGGTGGTTTGGTTGGTTATCTGGGTTATGATGCGGCAAACTACTTCGAGCCGACCTTCAGCCTCAGGCAACACGCAGAATTTCCTGCTATGCAATTCGGTCTCTTTACCGACGGCCTGGTCTACGACAAGCTGACTGGGCACATTACTTATTTTTACTTTCTGAACAACCGGCTTGAGAATCTGAAGTCTGCAGCAACGAAAACGCGCGCAAAGCTTTCAACGAAGGTGCAAGCGCTCGGCCAATCGAAGACACCGGCGCAGCATGCAGAGATGGTAGCCGCGGCGAAACATGAGATTATCGAAGGCAATACCTTTCAGGTTCAGATTGGGCTCTCAGAAAATTATCAGGTAGAAGGCGACTGGCTTGATATTTACGGCAGTCTGCGGCAGATTAACCCATCGCCCCACATGTTCTACCTGAAGTTCACCCAAGAAGGCAAAGCTTATCGGCTATTGGGTGCAAGCCCCGAGCTGCTCTATCGCCAACGCCAGGGCGAAATGGAATCGTTTCCACTGGCGGGTACGACGCGCCGGGGAAAAACTCCCGAAGAAGACCAGCAGCTCGTGCGCGCACTGTTGTCTGACCCTAAAGAAATCGCCGAACACAACATGCTCGTCGATCTGCACCGTAACGACTTGGGCAGGGTGGCGCGCTTCGGCTCGGTTAAAGTCAGGCGGATCTTCGACATCAAGAAATTTTCGCACGTACAGCACATCTCGAGTGAGGTTGTGGGCCTCATCGACCCCCGCGAAGATATGTTCTCGGCACTCGCCGCTTCGTTTCCCGCGGGTACGCTTTCAGGTGCACCCAAAATTGAATCGATGAAAATTATCGACCGCATCGAAAATGAGGCACGCGGCCCCTACGGCGGCGCAGTGGGTCATTTTGGCTTTAACGGCGATTGCACTTTTGCTATTCCCATTCGCACAATTTTTGCTGTCGACGACAAGGCATTTATTCGTGCTTCGGGCGGAGTCGTTTACGACTCAACGGCAGAAAATGAATACGCCGAGATTCAGAACAAGCTGGCGGCGACAAAAAAAGCTCTGGCTGAATACCTATGATTATGCAGGGTGAACAATGAAAGTTTTGATCGTCGACAACTACGATTCATTTACGTATAACCTGTTTCAATACGTGGGTGAGATTCTGGGCAGCAGCGATAAGCCTTTCAAGGTCGACGTGGTGCGTAACGATGAGAAATCCTACTCTGATCTGCAGAGCGATACTTACGATCGTATCATCATTTCGCCTGGGCCGGGCAACCCTTCAGATGAAAAATATTTTGGCGTGTGTTCGCAGATATTGCTGAACCCGGGAAAAAACCAGCGTATACTTGGCGTGTGCCTGGGTATGCAGGGCATCGCTCATGTTTATGGCGGGCGAGTCGTAAAAGCCAGAGTACCTATGCACGGCAAGACGTCACCGATCAGCCATGATGCTCTTGGGGTATTTCAGAATCTGCCGCAGGGCATCGAAGTCATGCGCTACCATAGTCTCATCGCAGAAGAATCATCTTTGCCCCAGGTCTTGACGGTAACGGCGCGCACCACAACCGACGGAGAAATTATGGGTCTGCGGCACAAAACATTGCCGGTCGAGGGCATTCAATTTCACCCCGAATCGTTTGCGACCGAAGGCGGCTATAAGATGCTGCAGAGTTTTTTACTGGCTGTCTGACGCGGCTGCGTCGGTTTCTGATTTAATCATATCTCTGAGTTCAGCCGCTCGCTCAAAATTGAGTTGTTTGGCCGCGTCAAACATTGCCTTTTCAATTGCCTTTTTCCAGGCATCGGCCGATTTAAACTTCTTGCGCGAAAATTCGTGCAGATTTTCTTCAACGCGTTTCCAATGGTCAGCGTCGATCGCCTTTTCGCGTTCTACGAAGTCTCTGATTTCTTTTTTGATCGTTTGAGGAGTTATACCGTGCTTCTGGTTGTGCTCGAATTGAATCGTTCGCCGACGCTCAGTTTCTGAAATCGCACTCTTCATCGAGTCAGTCATATTGTCAGCGTATAGAATGACTGTGCCGTTAACGTTTCGCGCAGCGCGCCCCATAGTTTGAATGAGCGATCTGTGCGACCGTAAGAATCCTTCTTTGTCGGCGTCGAGAATTGCCACCAGCGAAACTTCAGGCAGGTCAAGGCCTTCGCGCAACAGGTTGATGCCAACCAGCACGTCGAAAACGCCCTTGCGCAGGTCGCGCAGAATTTCAAGCCGTTCGAGTGAGTCGATATCTGAGTGCAGATAACGTACACGAATTGACGCCTTTACGAGGTAGTCAGTGAGTTCTTCTGCCATTTTTTTCGTCAACGTCGTGACGAGAACGCGCTCATTGACACGCGTACGCTTTTCAATTTCAAGAATCAGGTGGTCTATCTGCCCTTCGCTGCCGTGTATCTGCACAACCGGGTCAAGTAACCCGGTTGGGCGAATAATCTGCTCGACATGCGCATCGCTGCGGTTCAGCTCATAATCAGCGGGTGTCGCCGATACATAGAGCACGTTTTGTGCGAGCGTTTCGAATTCTTCAAATTTCAGCGGACGGTTGTCGAGCGCGCAAGGCAGGCGAAAGCCAAAATCAACGAGCGTTTGTTTGCGCGTTCTGTCGCCTGCAAACATGGCCCCGATCTGGGGTACCGTCACGTGGCTCTCGTCGATAATCACGAGCATATCAGGCGGAAAATAATCGATCAGACATTCGGGCCGTGAGCCCGGCGCCCGGCCCACCAGAATGCGCGAATAGTTTTCGATCCCGCTGCAATAGCCCATTTCACGCAGCATCTCCATATCATAGGTTGTGCGTTGGCGCAGGCGTTCAGCTTCGAGTGGCTTATTCAGTCTCTTGAAGTTCTCAAGCTGCTCTTCAAGTTCACGTTTCATTTCTTCGACAGCAGATTCGAGAGTTGCCGGTGAAGTGATGAAGTGTTTGGCCGGGTAGACCGCTATGCGGCGCAGATTCTCTTTTTTCTTGCCGGTAGTTATATCAAACTTGTTTATCGATTCGATTTCGCTGCCGAAGAATTCAATGCGATATGGGTCATTCGCATAAGCAGGAAAAACATCAATGACGTCACCACGCACTCTGAATCGCCCCTGCGACAATTCTGTGTCGTTGCGCGTGTATTGCATGCGCATCAGGCGCGACATAATTTCGTCACGGCTGGCTTTGACCGCTGTGTCGATCATGAGCACCGAGTCTTTATACGTTTCAGGCGAGCCGAGACCATAGATGCAGCTAACCGAGGCGACAATAATCACGTCGTTTCTTTCAATGAGCGACGCAGTGGCCCTGAGGCGCAGGCGGTCTATTTCGTCGTTGATAGACGATTCTTTTTCTATGTACGTGTCCGTTACGGGTACATACGCTTCGGGTTGGTAATAGTCATAATAGCTGATAAAGTACTCAACGGCATTTTCGGGAAAAAATTCACTGAACTCGCGGTAGAGCTGCGCCGCCAGAGACTTGTTATGCGTTATCACTAGCGTCGGCCTTTGCAGCTTTTCGACGACGGCAGCCATCGTCATGGTTTTTCCCGAACCGGTGACGCCGATGAGCATTGCTTTTGCGTCTTTTGGCGTCAGCGCTTCTGTCAGTTCGGCGATTGCCGTTGGCTGGTCACCGGCCGGCGAGTAGGGGGCGTGCAGTTTGAATTTCATTTATCGGTTTTGTGTCGTTTCTGCATCCGCATCGGGTTTCGCATCAAATTGTGGCAGAACGTAGGTGCTGATTTTCTGGCTCACTTCGACGGGAAGAAAACCGTATTTTTCGCGAAAGAGTTTTTCCATTCTGTCTGCCGACGAATGCCTTGCGACCTGAAGGCGCAGCTCTTCAGTTTCGATGTAAGCGGCTTTACGATCTTTCTTCAATCTCTCAATTTCATACGTGACTATGGCCATGCGAATGTTGCGGTAAAGAAACGCAAAGACGATGCCGCCTATCAGAATAATGATCACCGAAAGTGCAATGAGGTTCTTAAGATCTTCGTATTTTTCGCGAGGCCTTAACATTTTTATTTGTGTGCACCAGCCGTAAGCGGATAAGCCGCCGCAAGACTGAACGCGGTCGCAGTGAATATCTGAGATTTGTCGAACAGGGAATTTGTATTCAGCTGCAAGGCCAATGCGATCGGCCCCAGATGTTTCTCGGCTGCAAGCACTGCGCCACCTACCACATTCGTGTAGCCTGATTCAAAGGTATATCCCTTTAAATTGACCTGCGCGAGGCCAACAGTCGGGGTCAGGTAGAAAGTTACCCCGTAGGGTGACCATTTGTAGATCAGCAGTTTGGGGCCAATCTGCAGGTCTATAGTTTGTATGTAGCGCGGCGAATTTTGAAAGCGGCTGAAGGTGACATTCGCCGTGATTGCGCAAATGCGCCAAAACGGTTCACGGAAAAGCAGCCAGTCAGTGCCGACACCGGCCCGGTAACCCTGCCCAAATATTGACGCAACCTGCCCTGCATTAAAGAATGCGTAACCCGCAAAGGCATGCAGTGCGAAATTTGCCTGTAACAGCTGAGAGGGCTTTTTCGTGATTTGCGGTTGTACGGCTGAGAGAGCGGGTTGACGTGCAAGGTTGGCCTTCTGAATTTTTATGGGCGTTGGCACGTAGCTTAGACGCACGAGGTATTCTGTCGCAGATTCACTGACGATTTCAGCGCCGAGAACATTCTGGCCATTTTTCTGATAGAAGTCGTAATGCGCCGATTCAGCTGCGGCGAGCGTCGCACTCAAGAAGAGGCCTGCCAACAGGTGTCGCGTCATTTAAGGGCTTTTTTGGCCGCTACCTTCTCGCGTTTTGCGACGTTTGACTTCTGCAGCTCGAGATTGCCGAGAACCGAATACAGAAATACTGTTTCATCGGTTTCTTTAAACACGACGCCGTAGAAAACGTTGCCGTCGGCCATGGTCAGTTTGTCGATTTTCTCTTCTTGTTTTTTTATCAGATCTTCTTTTTTGGCAGAATCAAGCGCCGCCGCCTTCTGCGCCACCCTCTCGCTCCGCAGATTGGGAGCAGCCGGCTTTACAGCGGGCTGCGCAGTAACTGCCGCCGCGGGTGGTTCTGGCGTTTTGACCGGCAAAGGGGGCTGTTCGGGCAATACGAGCTTTTGTGTCGCGGTAAGCTCATCAGCTTCGGCTGCTTCAAGTTTTTTTGCTTCGGCCTGCAATTGGGTTGCGGATTTCTCAAGTTTGGCAAATACGTTGATGAATTCTTTGTCTTTGACCACAGTTTCTGAATTCTTTTTCGATTCTTCTTTCAGACTCTCATCGTTGCCTAGAAAAGTGCCCAGCAGGTACATGCGCCTGTTTGCGTTGAGCGCAAACTGGCTCTCTGACGAAGTCTGCACGAGATTGCGGTAGATTTTTACCGCCTCTTGGGTATTGCCTGTCTCTTCAAGCGCACGCGCCCTTAGGAATTTTATTCGCTCAGACTGCCTTGATTGGTCAACCAGGGCAAAATTTTCGAGGGCCTTCATATAGGCCGCTGCCTCATAGTACAATTCACCCCTGCGCGCGGGGTCTTGTACCGACTCTATCTGTTTGATCTTGCGATTGAGTTCGGTCAGAAAGGTCACGAGTCTCGCTGCGATCGGCGCGTTGCGAGAAGCGGTGTCGGCGGCGACCCTATGAAAATCGGCGAGCGCTTCTTCGTTGTGACCTATCATTGAATGGCAGAAGCCGCGATGCAAAAGCGCAAAATCGCTCTGTTCGCGGGTAACCTTGAATTCGCTGAGGTAGACATCATAGCCGCGAATCGCCTTGCCATATTCACGAAACGACTCGAACTGAAAGGCGAGATCGAGCACCCGCTCATCTTCAGGTGTTTTGCCAATTCTGAGGCGCGGTAAGCCGATGACAAAATTGAAAGCGTTCAAAAAAGGTAAAGCTGCCCTATCGATAAGTGTCGCCTGTTTGCCATCGCTCTGTGTCTGGCGAATTGCAATCAGTGCGCTTTCGGCCTCTTGCCGGTAGGCATTGATATTTTCGCGACTGCCGCTGAATGCCCGCTGGTTGATGAGCGCGAGCCGCGACAGCAGCGAAGCATTGCGCAGATCATCGTCTTTTTCGTTAGAAGCCTGCAGGTTGTCGCGCAGCTCAAACATTCTCAGGCGTGTCACTGTAGTCAAGAGTGTGGTCGCAACAACCACGCCAGCCACGGCGAGCGCGACAGCCGAGCCCAGGCCAGAATGTCTTGCGCGCAAGATCAACTGCATGTCAGACCTCGATCACAAGCAGCGTCAGGTCATCTTCTGCCGGCGTGTTGCCGCAAAAAACCGCGAGGTCTTCAAGCAGCTGGTCACGCGCACCAGATGCATTTGCAGCGGCGAGTCGCCTGACCGTCTCAGTTATACGTTGCGTGCCATAGAGTTCACCGCCAGCGTTGCGCGCTTCTGTTATGCCATCGGTAAAAATGAATAGCTTAGACCCTGGCGCGACAGGCAGCTGCGCCGATTCAAACGCAAAAGGTGGTTCGCCAAGCATGCCAATATAGAAGCCATTGGATTTCAGGGGAAGCGGTTCATCGCTGCCCGCCTGCAAAAGAATGGGTTCAGGGTGTGTCGCGTTACAATATTCGATGCGGTCGGCGTACACGCGCACATAAAAGGCGGTCAGGTATTGCCCGGTCATCTCAAGCGAAGCAGCTAGGTGCTCGTTGACGAGCTGCATCACCTTTCCCGGGTCGTTGTGAAGCTGCACGAAATTGGCAAAGGCCGATTTTGCCATCATCGTCAACAGCGCTGCGGGCACACCGTGCCCCGAAGCATCGCAGACAAGGTAGCCTGCGCTGCCATCGGCAAAACGGTAAACGTCGTAAAAGTCGCCCGACACGGCAAACAGCGGCCGAAATTCAATCGCCGTCGCATGCGGGTTTTCGCCACGCGGAAAAATACTCTTCTGAATATGCTGAGCAATCATGAGCTCGTGCTGCATCTGTTCATCGCGCGACTGAATTTCAGCATAACTCTTGCGAATAGTCTCTTTCTGGTCGCGCAGATCGGTCGACATCTTGTTGAAGGTGCCGATCAACGTGCCGATCTCATCTTTACGCGCCTGGTATCCACCGATCTGATGGTAATTGCCCTTACCCGTAATTTTCGAGGCGGTTTCGAGATCTTTGAGCGGTCGCACGACCAGCCGATATAAGAACAAGCCGAGCGCAACCTGAATCAAAAGCAGAATGACAACAATCGATATGCCGACACGCATCAGTCTGCCGAGCTCGGCGCGCATCGATTCGAGGGTGAATACGGCGCGCACAAGCAGATCTTGGCCGCGGTCATTGACGAAAGGTATGTAAACCGTGAGGCGATAATTCAGAACATCGGGAAAGCTGTAGAATGGTTCATTGTTGAACTCGCGCAGTCGCAGCGTCTTAATGACGTTCTGCATCTCTGCAGCAGAAAGTTCGTTGCGGTCATTGGCCTTCGGCCATGAAAGATACACTTGATTTAAAGAAGAAACAACGTCATATTCGGTTAGCGTTGCGCCCGAACGGTCTTTGCCCGTCTGCAAAATCTCGGTCATGAGATTGGCCGCAGCCGGCGTGCGGTAAAATTCTGCCCGCTGCCGCAATCCGCCTGCCTTCGCCATCGTTTGCAGGTCTTGACCGAACGACAGAATTGTGCGGTGCATTCTGAGCGACGCGTTTTCTGCCAGCAGGCGCATCTGGTTCGAGCCCGTCGCAAGCCAGAAGAGAATAATATTCACCATGGTGAAGGCAAAGAAGATGAGGCTCAGGCGCGCAGTCAGGGGCAGATTGCGTAACATACAGAATCTGGAATAGTGCCTCTTTCATGGCCTTGCGGCGTAAACCACATAGTGTTTTTTTACGGGTTGACATGAGGTGAATGCTACTGGCACAAACGGGCATGAAGGGCTTTACTGTGACGGGCGACACGCCCGAGAAATTTATGCGCAAAATTGAACGCGCGTTGCACAAAGGCGAACTCGGTAAATTCGCGAAAATGAGTCTGGCGCTGCCCGAGGCGCGCATTGCCTTTGAGAAAATGGGTGTCACAGAATTCACGTACACAATTAATCTTGAGGGTGAAACCTTTACGGCGACCAAAACGAATGAGAAGGTCGCGTTCACGCATGGTTTCTTTCGCAACGAGGTCGAGCGAGAACTCGAACGCATCATTCATCGTTTCGGTGGCCAGATACTGAAGTAGCCGTATTGCAGGCTTCTAGCTACGGGCAAATGCCCGCTTTTCCTGAATTTTGCCCTTTGTCAATTCGGCTGATTTAGCTACTGTCACCCCCTGCCGCACAGCTACTTAAAATTTGCTGTGCTTCGGCGCACCGTGCTGTAGGTTGGCAAACTATGAGTATACAAGAAGACATACAGAAATACATCGATCAGGCGAGCTCGCAGATCAATGTAGGCAAAGAGAAACTTGAGGGATTAGTCGCCTCACTGGTATCTGACGAGCGTAAAGCACAGCTCGACGGTATCGTCGCGTCGCTGAAAGAAAAGGGTCTCAAAGACACCGTTTCTTCATGGATAGGCACCGGTGAAAACCAGCCCATCAACCCGGAAAAAATCAAAGAAGCGCTTGGCGTTCAGCGCATCGAAGAACTTGCAGAACAGGCAAAAATGAAAGCATCTGAAATACCTCAGGCGCTGTCAAACCTGCTGCCGCAAATTATCGATAAACTGACCCCAGACGGCAAAGAACCAGAAAACGGTATCGCTGCCGCAGCGGTAAAGTTTCTGAAGAATATTCAGTCACGCACAGCGGGCTAACCGCAGCGCAAGGCGGGAAAGCTTTTGCCTTCCCGCTTTTTTTACCCCCTGAATCAATATGAAAAAGTCATTATTCTTAACCGCTCTTTTTCTCGTTTTCGCCTCGGTCGACGCGAAGGCTGTAAACAATGATTGTACTTACAAAGGCAAGAAGCTCTACGGTCGCATAAAAATCGTCACTTCATTTCCCGATGTCAAAGTTAAGATCGTCTCGTCTTTCCCTGACGTTAAGGTAAAGCAGGTGCAATCTTTCGCCGATCGTTGCGGGCTCTGGCATGTTGTTGACTCGTTTCCCGATCTGAAGGTGCAATTTGTCGATTCGTTTCCTGATATTACCATCAAATATGTTGATTCATTTCCAGGGCTTTAGAGTGTTGAATTCTTGCCCAGCCGAGGTGTTACATTGAAGAAAAAAATCCTTATTGCTTTTCTGGCAACTCTGCTGCTGCTCATCGGGTCGCAGATTCACTTCGATGTACCAGCGGCGGACATAGAGCGCACATGGGCCTTGCCCGAGTCTAAGTTTCTCGACCTGAACGGAATGCGCGTGCATTACACTGACGAAGGCAAGGGCGAGAATGTCGTGCTCGTACACGGCACTGCAGCAAGCCTGCATACCTGGCGCGAATGGGTGAAGACGCTCAAAAAAGATTTTCGGGTCGTGACGCTCGACCTGCCGGCTTTCGGGCTCACCGGGCCGTCTCCTGACAATGACTATACCATACCGAACTATGTGAAATTTCTTGAGCAGTTCTTTGCCGCGATGAAAATGCGCCAGCTGAACCTCGTCGGCAACTCGCTCGGCGGGCAGATCGCCTGGCGTTACGCGGTTCAGCACCCTGACAATGTCAACAAACTCATACTGATAGACAGCGCGGGTCTGCCGCGCATCGGTGCGATTCCGTTTCCGATTCGCCTCGCGCGCATGCCGGTTTTGGGTGGTCTGGCGAAATATTTGAGCCCGCGCTTTCTTATTCGTAAGAGTCTCAAGCAGGTCTATTTTGATGATACAAAAGTAACCGATGCGCTCGTCGATCGTTATCATGCGCTCACATTGCGTGCGGGCAACCGTAATGCATTCGTCGAGCGTTCACGGCAAATGACGCCCGACGACGGCGCGGGCCTCGAGAAAATCAGTGTGCCGACGCTCATCATGTGGGGCCAGCACGACAGCTGGATTCCCGTCGAGCAGGCGGCGAATTTTCGCAAGAAATTGTTTCTGGGTCAGGTCGTGATCTATGACAATGCAGGTCATGTGCCGCACGAAGAGATACCAGAGCAGAGCGTTGCTGATGCGCTGAAGTTTTTGAAGTAGCTTATCAAACCCGAATAACCGCTCAAAATTACTTGACGCCGGTCTCTTGCAATGCGGCTAGCAGTCATGCAAGTGCGCAGGTCTGTCTGCCAGCCCTTGCCTTTGCGCAATGAGCCATAAGAAAAAAGAACAAAAATTCATGCCGATAGGGCTGCCAGCCCGGGTTCGCAGCCTGCTTCTGGTCGCCGCGGTGTTCTGTTTCGCCGCGCCCAATGGCTATTTTCTCTACCGCTATATGAAAGAGCCGCAGCTAATGCAATCGCTGCTCGCCAACCCGCTTGGCCTGACGTTTGTTTCTGAAACTGCCCTGCTGCTGCTATTGTTCTTGATTGCAGTGTGGTACGTGAAGCGCGAGCGCCTCAAGGTGTTCTATTACCTGCTCGCAGCTTTTGTCGGCGGCCTTGCGTTTGCGCTACCCCTTTTTCTGTGGTTCAACAGCGTCGACAAAAAGAGGGATTCATAAGTGTCATACCCTGATGGCGCAGCCATCAGGGCACTAAGCTAAAACAAACCTCGCGATCATGCGCGAATTTGCCCTGACGAAAAGTTCTCTCTTTAAATGATACATCACCGGTGCCGCTGAAAGAAATAAAGCTCGTGACGCGCGTGCCATAACCGGGTAACCGAATGAATGCCGGTGAAAGCGCCTTTTCGAGTTTGAAGTCGAGGCCCGTCAGTTGCACTTCGCCGTCGGCCGCCCGAGTCTCATCGGCCATGAGCTCCCATAGCTGTTTGGTATCGGGGTTGGGCAACAGCGAAGCAAAACCCGTTTTCGTTCGCGTAAGTTTGAACCAGGGCGTGTCGAGCAGGGCGTTCGACACGCCATAGATGCCCGGCAGAAGTTGTGCGGCGGGTTTGCCGCTACGGTTGCTGAAATAGTAGAGCTCTGTTCTGTTGCCAAAGATCAGGTTATAACCATTGTATCTGTCGGCGCTCTGGGCAAGTTCAGCGGCATAACCATGAGGTGAGATATCCCCCTCGAGAAACTGGCTTACGAGCAGACCACGAGATTTCAAGCCCGTATTTTCTTCGCGCGGCCTGGCAGCTGCCGACTTTACGCCCTCCATGGCGCTTCTAAAATTCGTGAGGGCGGCGAAGCGGCCGTTGCGGGTGACGCCGAGCCAGGTGCCATATTCTGGCAGCGCTTTGCCCGTGATGCGCGACAACAAGTGCCTAAGGCTGCCGCCATAACCCAGATCGCGCCCGGCCAAAATTTTGCCGCCGGGCCACCAATCGAGCGGCTGCGCTTTGCGGCGATAAAATTCATCACGATTGGCGGCGACGACGAGCGGCGTTGCTGAGCCAGGCTGAAATGAGAAAACGATTAGGCACACGAGGTGCAAGAGAGCGCACTTGACAGGAGGTCAATCTGAGTGCGCTCCAGGCACACGAGGTGCTCACCCAGCCAGCATCGCCTGAGCAATCTTGCACAGCTCTGCCAGACGCTGGTGCGCGTGCTCGTCTATCTGAGGCGAGTACGCCGCGTGTTCACGGACGCCGACGTAGGCTTTCACTTTGGGTTCAGTGCCCGAAGGTCGAATCGCTATCCAGTCTCCGTTGGCGTTGGTGAAGTACAGAAGATTCTGTTGCGGAATTCCACTGATCGGTATATCTTTGCCGTCACGCAGTTCTATCTGCTTTTCAAAATCGCGCAGCGACGTGACCTGATGTCCCAGAAATTCTTTTGGCGGGTTTTGCCTTAAGCGTTCGATGAGCGCTTTCATTGCGTCGATGCCTGCCGCGCCGGGAAATTCTTTCTCAACAGCATCCTCCGCTGCGTAGCCGCATTCAGTATACATCGCCGTCAGCCAGTGATCGAAGCCCTGGTCGGCGGCAATGTGCGCGGCGAGCAAATTACTGACAATGCCGTCTTTGTCGCGCGAGTCGCCGATCGTGACGCCGAATGCCTCTTCGAACGCGAGCACCATGCGCGCATCGGGGTCTGCCTTCAAAACCTCGTCGGCCTTATTGCCCATGTTCTTAAAACCCGTCAGAGTTTCATAGAAGGTGATGCCGAACTTTTCACATATCGCGCGCGTGAGAGGAGTGCTCACGAGACTGGCGAGGGCAAACTGATTCGGCTTTATTTTGCCCTGTTCACGCAGCTTTGCCAGCAGGTAGTAGAGTAACACTGTGCCGATCTGGTTGCCGGTGAGTGAGATGAATTTGCTGTTTTTTCTGTCTGCGGCGCCGATGCCATCCGTGGCAGCCGCAGACCCGGTAACCTCCGTGTTACGTCGGAACGCAACACCTATACGATCACCGTCGCCATCTGTCGCGAGAATTAAATCTGCACCGTCGGCTTCTGCTTTTTCGAGCGCCATATTGAGGCTGTCTTTGTTTTCCGGGTTAGGCGCTTTGACCGTGGGAAAAAGCGGGTGTGGTTCGTATTGCTGCGGAACCGGCAGAAAATTTTTGAATCCTGATTTATAAAAGACGGCATTCATCAGTGCACCGGCAGCACCGTGCAAAGGCGTGAAAACGATTTTTTGCGACCGGTCTTTCGCAAAATCGACTTCTGAGACGACCCACGAGACGTAGTCGCGCATTATCTGTTCGTCGAGCACTTTGAGCTTTCCCGCGGTTTCGGCCGCGCCAGGCATTTCGTAGCTGAGCGTGCTCATCGCTGCCATCACGTCGGTGTCGAACGGCGAGAGAATCTGCGCACCGTTTGCCGCATAAACTTTATAACCATTATACGCCGCCGCATTGTGGCTCGACGTGATCATGATGCCGCACGAGGCGCCGAGTTTTCTGACGGTAAACGGTATCAGCGGCGTGGGAACGATGCGGTCGAACGCGAGCACATCGATACCGGCCGCGAGGTAGACTCGCTGCGCTATACGCGCAAATTTGTCTGAATGCCGGCGCCCGTCATAGCCGATGACGACCTTTGCCAGCCCCTTCTCGCTGGCAGCGCGCGAGCGAATAACGTTTGCCACGGCCTGGCTGACGCGCGCGATTGTATAGGTATTGATGCGGGCGGTGCCAACGTCCATGATGGCTCGCATGCCCGCCGTGCCGAAACTCAGGTCATAGCCGAATTGGTCTAGAATCGCTTTTTCGCGTTCAATCTCAGGCAGAGAAAGTAGTGCTTTAACGCCGGTGATCGTGTCGTCGTTGAACGGCGGTTTGCCCCAGGTTTCGGCAATTTTCAGGGCCTCTTCGTAGCTGCGCATCAAGATTTTTTCGTTTACGTGTCTGGCACGTAAACGAATTAAATCTGTGCGCACACCATTAATTGCCGGCAACTGGAAAATGAACCTGACGATTCGCGAGGCCGAAGCCTTGGCGCAGGCGGTGGGTGACAACGCGTCAGCGTACAATGACCGCAAGGTATTGATTTTCCCGACCTTTCTGCAGCTCAGCTCGGTTCACCAGGTGCTTGGCAAGACCAACGTGATGTTGGGCGCGCAAAACTGTTCTGGCGAAAAAGACGGAGCGTTTACGGGTGAGGTTTCGGCCGCGCAGCTGAAAGACGCGGGCGTGCAATACGTACTGATTGGGCACTCTGAGCGCCGTCACATTCTGAAAGAAAGCGAAGAATTTCTTAAGCGAAAGCTCGATCGCGTGCTCGAACAGGGGCTGGCTGCGATGCTCTGTGTGGGTGAAACCCTGGCAGAGCGTGAATCGGGTAAAGCTGAAGAGGTAGTTATCGGTCAGATCAATTCGGTGCTGGCGTCGATCAGCGCCAACGAATGGCAGCAGATATCGATTGCGTACGAACCCGTGTGGGCAATCGGCACCGGTAAAAACGCAACGCCCGAAGATGCCCAGAGCATGCACGCAACGATACGCAAGCGCGTTGCCGAGCTCAACAAAGACATTGCTCCCAAGATTCGCATTCTTTATGGCGGCTCGGTGAAACCCGATAACATCGCGGCGCTCATGGCGAAAGAAGATATTGACGGCGCCCTGGTCGGCGGTGCGAGCCTGAAGTCAGAGAGTTTTGCCGATTTGATCAAGAACGCAATGTAATATCCTTTAGCCATGGGCTTAAGGATATCGTTGAGAATTTCTTGCGGCCGAGGTATAGCAGAATCAAATTCAGAAAATCTTTTTGCTATGGGCTTAAGCCCATAGCAAAGAGATTTTATTCATGTCTCAGTGCCTGTATCGGATTCAGCAGAGCCGCCTTTCTCGCGGGGTAAATGCCAAACACCAGACCCACGAACACCGAGAAGACGACCGAAAGCACGACAGAAAAAGCGCTGATCG
>JAKQXK010000250.1 GCA_029561505.1 Spirochaetota bacterium
CGAAATCGACGCGCTGGGCGATACCTCGACTCTTGCCGACCCGGCGGTGGTCGAGATATTGGTGAAAGATCGGCAGAAGTAACAGACTCGAGCCTCTGGCTGATTTATAGTACACTTACAAATAGACTTGTCTATTTGTAAGTGTAGTGACAAATAGCCATATGCGCTATCTGGTGCCGCACATCCTGAAAGATCTGCAAAAGAAGATGGTATTTCTCGGCGGCCCGAGGCAGTGCGGCAAGACCACCATGGCGCACGACATGCTGGCGCAGTGCCGCGGTCGATATTTCAACTGGGATTCAGACGAAGACCGCAATGATATTCTCAAAAAGCGGTGGAGCAATGCTGACGAAATGCTCGTATTCGACGAGCTGCACAAGTTTCCGCGCTGGAAAAACTGGATTAAGGGCATTTACGATACCTCGCAGAAACGGCAGCAGATTTTGGTAACGGGCAGCGCGCGCCTCGATGTTTACAAACGTGGCGGAGATTCACTGTTCGGACGCTACCGCTATTGGCGGCTGCACCCATTTTCGTTATCAGAATTACCGAAGGGAATTTCGGCAAAAGATGCATTGAGGCGTCTGTTGAGCGTCGGTGGTTTTCCCGAGCCGTTTCTCGATAACGACGAGACCGAGGCGCGCCGCTGGCGCAAAGAACGTTATGACAGAATTCTGAAAGACGATGTTCGCGATCTTGAGCCGCTTAAAGACATACAGACTCTCTCACTTTTCGTCGATCAGCTGCGCCGACGTGTTTCTTCGCCGATTGTACTTTCGAATCTTGCGAACGAACTTCAGGTTTCACCGCAAACTCTGAAACACTGGCTTGAGGTGCTCGAACGCATGTACCTGGTGTTCGTTGTCAGGCCCTACACAAAGAATTTGCCCCGCGCTATTCTGAAGCCACCCAAAGTTTATTTTTTCGACAATGCAGATGTCATTGGCGATGAAGGCGCACGCTTCGAAAATCTGGTGGCCACCCATCTGCTCAAGCACATACAGTTTCGCGAAGATTCAACCGGGTTTCGGTATGAACTTTGTTATATCAAAGATAAAGAAGGCCGTGAGGTTGATTTTTGCATCGTCAAAGATCGCGAAGTCGATGAACTCGTCGAGGCAAAATATGGCGACACGAAGGTTTCAAGACCACTCGAATATTACGCACAGAGGCTGAGGCCGCGGCGGGCTCTGCAGGTAGTCGCAGAGTTGAAGAAGCCTTATAGTAAGGGAAAGATTGCTGTTGAGACTGCCATTGATGCATTAAGTAGTTTGGAATAGACTGGTCGAGCATACAGAACAATTATTGCTGAATGCACCATAGCCGGCGCAAAGCATCGCAATAGCGAACAGCACCGCCGGAATTTAGGCTGGCAACGACTGTAGTGTTCTGAATCAGCGTCCGCAGGCTTTGTGCACTTGTGCCGTTCGTGAAGCTCACGCAATTACCGGTAAACAAAGGGCACCCAGGACACCCGGTAATGTACGGATTCCATGAGCCACCCAGTGCGCCAAACCACGATTCGTTGGTTGAGCCATCGACTGAATTGGCCATCGTCGAAAAATTCTGGGAAGCATTTGTGGTCATGATCGGCGTCGTGCCATTAGCTCTGTAATAAGTCGTATTTACGGCGAGCGGCCAATCAACGATGCCAAGCGCGTTTGCTGACGAAAAGTACTGTCTCACACCGCTATCCACCACAAAAGCCTTAAAGACCCGCCGACTGCCCAGCGGCAATGCCGCGTCGGGGTGTCCCGGGTCTGCCATACATTTGGCATCCGCACCAGAAACTCCGCCCAGATTGCCGTTATAAGTGTTCGTCGTCACAAAAGTAACCCGGCTCTGTCTTTGAACGCTCGTAATTCCGGTGAACGCAGGCAGCGTTGTGCCGGTGTACTTGGCATCGGCGCTGGTAGCACTCAGGTTGATCGAATACGTGGGTGCGGGAGTTTCGTTCAAGACAAAATCGTTGTTCGCCGCAATTCGCACGCTCTGCGGCGTGTTCCAGTTTGCCGTGGTAAATGTCAGAGTACATGATGTGGAGTCTGTCGCACCTGCAATGTTACAGGCGCCTGCGTTGTTTTTCAGGCGCGCCTCGGTCGCATCGCTGCTCGTCGCCGTGACGGTTACGGTTGCGGTCGGCTGCGTGTTCAGCACAACCGTGAAATCGAGCGTGGCATTCGTGCTCGCATCTTCGGTCGTGGTTGCAGCGCCTGCCGTGCATTTGGCAGTCGTGAACGTCGTATCGGCAGCGGTGTTGATGCAGGTCATTGTGCCGCCTGCGGTATCGTTGTCTTGCACGGTGATATTGACATCGCTCGGGTCAATGCCGCTGTAGTTGGCATCGTTCGAGGTCGTTGTTGCAATCTGGACGATCGTTACCTTATCATCTTCGTCGATGAGGTCATCTACAGCCGCGACAGCAAACGTCTGCGCGGTCGCATAGTTCAGCGGCGTGAAAGTCACAATGCACGAATTGTTATTATCGACTGTGCCTGAATTGTCGCAGTTGATACCGTCGGCCGAACGCAGTACAACTTCGGTTGCGTCGGCGCTTGAAAGCACCATCGACACGTTTGCCGTGGGTTGGCTTGCGAGTTGAATCGTGAATGTGCTCGTAACCCCGGCTTCGCTGACGATGCCAGTGCCGGGCGTGACAACGACTATGCCGTTAGCTGCCGCCTTTGGCACAACGTGTTCGCGAAAGGTATCGGTAACCTCGGGCGCGGCGAGGCACGAACAGAGCAGAAGACTGAAGCAACCCGTTAACGTTCGTTTCATAGATCTATCCCCATTGTCATGGCGAGCCCGATGAAAATCTGCGCCGAAACACGATTCGTGAAAACGAGCAGTTCATATTCGGTGTGCAGTTCAGCTGCGAGCGTTTCATTCATGCGGTAGCCGCCCATCGCACCAAACGCCACGAGCGGAGCATTTGCCGTGAACGCGCGCTTGCTCACCTCTTGCCCGTCGAGGTCAACCGGCTTTGTCAACAAATTCTCATAGTCGAGCGTGATATTGCCGAGCTGATAACCAAAGCGCACAAGCGGGGCTGCATAATACCGAGACCAAAACGACCAGAGATAACCCACACCGGCTGAAACGCTGAGCGAGCGGCTCGAAGCGCTGATGGCAGTCGTCGCGCGTTCAACGCCAAAACTGCTGCCGCCGGTTGCGTAGCTCAGCTGCCCCGTGACGAACAGGTCTCGATAAAAAGAGCGGCGGCGCGTATAAGCAAATGAAAACTTCAGCGGATGAAAATCTTTTGGCAAAAGCTGACTGCCAGAGGTTAACGCCGCATCGAATGCCCCGGGTGTCGAAATGGCGCCGACCCCCGCCGCAAAGCCGACATGGTGCTGGTAGTCGGCGAAATCGGTGCCACCCGCCTCACGCCATTCGTTTTCATTCGGCAACACAACCACGGCCTCTTTGGCAACGCGCGCGGCGACGAGATCAATAGATTCAAACATTGAAGCGTCGGCAAAACCTTCGACCTCGAATTCAGTCACCAGTTTCTTCTTTGCGATGTCAAACACGCGCACCGTCGTGACAATGACTGGCGCATTCGCCTGCGGTGCGTTGACGAGTTTATCGAGGGGCTTACCGGTAGGCTTATCGCCGTCATAATTTTGCCGGGCGCGCGTGATAGGTTTCTGCACCACGACAAAGCTGCCTGAGATTACGACATCTTGCTTGAGCCAGGCCCCGAGCTGCATGCCTGCTGTATTGGTGTAGAATTCGTTCGGGTGCACGAGATTCTGCCCCGCGACCGACCGCCATTTTTCATCGGCCGGTGACTCGAACACAAAATTCTCTTGCAGCTTCTTCGTCACCGCTTCTGTGATGCTACCTTCGAGGTAATCGTACAGTGCATTCTTTTCGCGATTCTGAAACGGCAAAATCAACAGCTTACGTTTGGCTGAGAAGACCGGTGTTGACAACAGCACAGCCGCGAGATAGATTAAAGGTAGTTTGTTGCCGCGCATATCTACCAAAGACATTGTCTGGGGTGAGACTTATGGAATACAGCAGAATTCAGGCGTCAGATCGAAAGGCCCGCCAACAGCGCCAGGCCCTGCGGCCAGTCGCCGAGATTCGATTCGGCGTTGATATGGCCGCAGGGCCCGATGTTTACGATCTCCGCACCCCAGGCTTTGGCAAACTGTTCGGCCCGGGCCGGCGTCACGAAAGGGTCGTCACTGCTCGCCACGACGATGCTACGGAAAGGTAGCGGCGCAAGCGGCATCGGCGCAAAGCCGCGCACGCTGTCGGGCGTATGCGCTGGCGAATCGACGTCGCTCGGCGAAACGAGCAGAGCGGCTAGAACCTTGCTGCTATGGAATTTCAGAGCCCAGTGGGCCACCAGAGCGACACCGAGACTGTGCGCTATCAGAATGCAGTCGCCACTCACCTTCTGCAGCGTCGCGTCGAGCGCTGCCAGCCAGTCAGCAAGCTGAGGATTTTCCCAGTCACGCTGCATAACGCGTACCGCATTTGGCAACGAATGCTGCCACAGACTCTGCCAGTGCTTTAGCCCCGAATCACCGAGGCCCGGGATAATGATGTGGGTAGCGTTCTTCACTTCACCTTCACGCCGTTGCGAATTTTTTCGCCGGGAAAAAGCACCACCTCGTCACCTTCGCCAACACCCGATTCGACAAGCGCGGTGCTGCCGCTCGTTTCGGTGATTTTCACGAGCGTCTTGACCGCCCGCTGCTTCACCACGCGGTAGAGTGCCCAGGCCTCACCTTCGCGAAAGAGCGCGCCCACGGGCAACGTCAGGCTGTTTTCTTTGCGTTTAGAAATGAGACGGCAGCGCACCTGAAAGCCTTCGCCCATTTCGTTCGGGCGCTCAAAATCGATGAGAACGCGCACCCGCTGCTCTTCAACGCCGAGCGTCGACACTTTCGTGAACGCAGCCGGCTCAATCACGCGGATTTTCCCCGTTAATGCGCCACCGCCCCAGCCTGAGATGACCACCTCGTTACCGGGCTTGAGGCCAACAACATCGCGCGTGAGTATTTCTGAGACAATCTCGAGTTTCGCCGTGTCGCCGATGTCGATGAGCGGTGTGCCCATCTCTACCGGGCCTTCACTTTCGCGGTGTACCTTGAGAACGGTGCCCGTTATGGGCGATTTTACCGGGCGCATATAGTCGAGCATCACATGCGTGATGATTTCGCCCTTTTTGACCTTGTCACCCGCATGCTTTTCGACGCGCATCAGCACGCCTGAAGCCGGCGCGAATACCGAAAACTTCTCTTTGACACGCGTGACGCCGTCTTCTTCGAACGCGGCTTCATAAACACCTTTGCTGACCCGATGTATTTCGGTTGGTACGGGTGGTTTGCGGGAGAAGATCAACAGCGCAACGACGAGCACGACGGCAATGCTGCCGTAGCGGGTATATCTGTTCGCCCAGGCCGACTTTATTTTTTCTGCGATTGCCATTTATTCCCTCACTTTTAGCACTGAAACCAGATCCATTTTTCTGATACGAAAATAGAGAATGACAAAACTCACAAGCGCGGTTGCGAGCGACACGAGCACAGCGGTCACATAGGTGCGGCTCGTGATAATCAGTTTGATCGTGAACTCTTCGGTATCGACAGTGTTCATCATCAGCCAGGCAAAACCATACCCGAGCGCGCAGCCGGGTATGAGCGACGCGAGTACGGTGCTGCCCAGCTCTGACGCAATCATTTCGAATACCTCGGCCTTGGTGAAGCCGAGAATACGCAGCGAGCCGAGTTCGAAAGTGCGCTCTGACAGCAGAATCATTGCGGTATTATAGACCACCCCGACCGAGATCGCCGAGGCGAAAATGAGAATAATCGTGATCATCGCGAGCATGCTGCGCGACATCATGTCATAGAAGATTTTCAGCGTGCCTTCGCGGGTGCTGATCGACGCCACGCGCGAAGACGTTTTGAGGTGTGCGATAATCTCATCTTGCTTCAACAAGTCTATTTTCAATGCAGCTACATTGATGCTGCGCTCTTCGCCGAGCAGCCTGCTGAGCGCGTCGCTCTGCATATAACAGCCCTGCCCCAGAATCTCTTCGACCAGGTTCGCCACGGTGACACGAATCTTTCGGCGGTTACCTTCGAGCAATTCGAGCTGAATCGTGTCACCGGGTTTAAGGCCCATCTTTTTTGCGATGCGTGCGTTGAGCAAGACACCCGACGCAGGCATGGCGACCACCCGCCCCTTGTCATCGGCGACGCGCCGCAGCTGCGCGCCGGGCGGCAAACCCGTAATTGCGAGCTCTTTGGTGAACTGCCCAGAGCGCAGGCGCACGGGAACCAGCCGATAACCTTCGGCGAGCTGCACGCCTGGGCGGCTTTTTAGTTCGCCCAGCGCGGTTGCCGAAACGGGCCTTAAGAATGACACCGTCATGCTTTCACGGTTCAAGAGTTCGAACTGGGTGCCAAGCATCGCGTCCATCATGTCGGTCATGAAGAGCCCCAGAACCATGATCATCACCGAGGTCGAGAGCCCCAGAATTGTGAGCACAGTGCGCACCGGGCGCCGCAGCAGGTTGCGCAGAAACATGCGCGTAATTGCCGGAATATTCTTAAACCAGCGCTCAAAGAACGACTCGGCAAATCTTTCGGGCATCGGCGGCCGCATCGCCTGCGCGGGCTGCATTTTCATCACGCGCTTTACCGAGAACCATGTACCGACAGCGCCAGCACTCGCACCGATGACGAGACCCCAGAACGGCACAGAAAAATGAAACACGTGCCTCAGGTCTGGAAAACGGTAGAAATCCCCATAGAGGGCGGTCATCGATTTGCCGAGCCACCACCCCGCAGCGATGCCCACGAGTGCACCGCCGCCGCTGATAACCAGCATCAGCTTCAGGTAATGGCCTGCAATCTCACGGTTCGCGTAACCCAGAGCCATGAACGAGGCAATCTGCTCGCGCTGGCGTGCGATGAGGCGAGTTGCGACA
>JAKQXK010000464.1 GCA_029561505.1 Spirochaetota bacterium
GATCCGTCAGATCTCGGCATGATATACCTGACTTCGCGCGCGCTCAAATACTGCGCAAACGGAGACAAAAGCCTGCTCAAACGCGCGGCAGACTATGGTGAGCGGCTGATTTTACGCGAGCCGATGAGCTTTCATGGCATCGTCAACCTTTCTGACATCTACCGGCGCCTCGAGAAAAAAGACAAGGCGGCAGCGCTTTTTAGAAAAGCGCAGGCTTTTGACCCTGAAAACCGGGCTGTCAAGCGTCTTGAAACTCTGCTGGCTTCACCCGCGTGAGCCTGTGAAGGAAAACCAAATCATGGATAAACGCAAACTTCTGCTCTATGTGCCCGTAGCAATTGTACTGTTGTTATTGGCAGCCTGGCTCTGGCCCGAATCAGACGACGACAAAAAGCTTAAGGCTCTGAAAGCGCAGGCGCAGCGTGCAGCGCAGGCGGCAAACCCGTCGTCGGGTGAATACCGCCAGTTTGCCGAAGAGAGTAAATCGCTCTTTGCTGAAGAAAACATGTACACGTATGCGCAGCTGGTTGAGCTGGCGCGCACGGGCCGAGTCTTGCTCGTCGCCGAACTCTGGAAACTGCGGCAGAAATGTGACGGCAGAGCCGGGGGCGAAGCGGCGAAAGCTGCGACTTCAGAATCGGGGCCAGCGCCGCAGATGAACCTGGAAGAATGTAATCTGCGTATCGAAGCCTTCTTGCGCGAGCAATATGCCGCCCCTGATAATGAGAAGCTGATTAAGCTGTTTCGGGACTATCTGCGCTACGAAGACGCTATGCGTCGCTTTATTCTGCCTGAGAACCTGACCGTCGAAGAGCGCATGGCGCTGATAAAAAAGAAACGGCGTGAGGTGTTTTCTGAGAGCGATGCTCAACTGGTATTTGGCTATGAAGAAACGCGCGTTGAAACTCAAGACGCCCTGGCCGATTTTGTTAAGAATTCGGCCTCGATGCCTGCCGCAGAGCGCGTTCAGAAGTATTTTGACCTGCGAAAAAAATCGCTCGGCGACTACCATGCTGCCTATTCTGAAACAGAGCCTGCGTACACGCGCTACGAAACCGAACTGATGCTTCGGGGCGATGAAATGCAGCGCAAAAATTCATCTGCGACTGAGACACAGTCGATTCGCGAGAAATATTTCGGCCCTGAAGCCGCGCGCAGAATGGCGCAGGTCGACAAAGAAATTCAGCAAGAGCGCGAACGCATAGAAACGTACGAAGCCGCTGCGCAGAAGTTCGCCAAAGAAAATGCCGCGCTGTCTGAAGCTGAGCGTAAGGCGAAATTAACTGAGTTGCGCACCTCGATGCTCGGCAAAGAAGAAGCAGAAGCTTACGACAGGCGCATGCAGTTCGAAGAATACCTGCGCGCCAACAACCTCAAATAAATTTGGTCACCGCGCGAGTTTATTATTCGCGGCAGGCGGTCTTCGCGATCGCGCATGCCGCGAGCCTGCTTTTCGCGCTTTCACCGTTCGATTGCTGGCCGCTTGGGTTTTGCGCGCCGCTCTTTCTGCTGCTTGCCGCCGACGAGCAGCGCGACAAAGGTACAAGGCAGATTCTGCTGGGGGCCCTGTTATTTTCATTCGCCACAACTGCCATTACCTTCGGGTGGATCTTCGCGACAATCTGGCGCTATAGCGCGCAGAATGCGGTTCTGAGTCTCGCGTTATCGGTTTTGTACGCGGTGATTTTTCAACTGAAATTTCCGTTGGTTTTTGTCATGCTTCGCGCCGGCCGCCTCACGCTCAGGCAACACGCATTCGCCCCGCTGGCGGTCGCCGCAGCCCTTGCACTCGGCGACGCGCTCGCACCTGAACTTTTTCCCTGGTCGTGGGGCAATGGAATCGCTGCTCAGGCCCACCTGCGCCAGCTGGCTGCGGTCGGCTCTGTTTATCTTATGAGTTTTTTTGCGGCTCTTGCGGCGTCGGTTTTTCTTTGTCTGTGGTTCAAGCGCCGCGAGGCGTTTTTTGCCGCTGTCAGAGCGCAACGTTGGTCGTTAACTGTACTCGCTGCCACCCTCGCCGGGGCCATCGTCTATCGTTATATTCCCGCAGCAGAAAGTCAGGTTCAGCCGTTGCGCGTGGCGATCGTGCAGACGAATATCGGGGCGGCTGCATCGGGCAAAAGCAGCGATGCGGATTTCGCAAGCGAGGCAATCAACCGCCTGTTTGGGCAATCCGCCGAAGCCCTGCAGCTCTATGCGCCGGTTGACCTAATGCTTTGGCCCGAGGCAGCCATGCCCTTTCACAGTGCAGCGCCTGACGCGGCCAACCGCGACATCTATTCGGTGACTTTTGACGGCGCGGTAGAATACCTGCGGCGGCGCGCCGGCGTCGCAGTGATCTTTCACGACATGTACAAAGAGCGTTCGG
>JAKQXK010000297.1 GCA_029561505.1 Spirochaetota bacterium
GGTCGATGTACCAGGGGCGACTGCGCGTATTTGACCGCATCAAGAAAGCATCGAACGATACCAAAAAAGAATATCTCGCGTACGCAGCGTTCAGCGCGCCCGAATACATGTATAACTATACAGATAAAGAGAAGAAAGTCGTGTGCGAATGGCAGAAGAAAAATCTTGAACACGCGAACGAGCGCTACGGTGCGCTGGCGGCCCGCACTCTGGTGCTGCGCTGCCTCGGTAGTTATATCGACGAGGTGCTGACCAAAGCCGAAGCGCTGCATGCAGAAGGCAAACTAGAAGCAAGTCCCTTCAAAGAGGCGCTCACCAACTTCACGTTTAGCTGCAAAGAATATATGGGCAACCCGCCGTCGGGTACACCCGAACAGTGTGCCCGGCGCGCCGCGCTGCTTGGCCCTTAAGCCTGCGCAATCAGGCCCGGTCACGGGGCAAAATCGCGTTACAGCCTTTCGAGCAGATTTTGCGTCTCAGAATCTGCCGGAAAAAAGAGCTCTAGCCGCAGTTCTTGCGTTGTCAAATCTGCCGGCGTACCCAGCGTTGTGATCGTTGAAAACAGCGTACAGCGCGAAATTCTATTGTCAAACGTGAGAGTCATGAATGGCAAAGAGCGTTCGGCTTCGGCGGCGACCGAAACAGCTGAACCGGTGAGGCCCGAGAGCTCATGCACCAGTGCCGCGAGGGCCTCATTTTGAGCCGAGACCGCTTCTTCTTGAAGGCGCGCCAGCAAGAAAGTTTCGACTTGCGCAAGGTCGCTCACGGCGCCGCGTAAAGCGTCAGGCGCGAGCAATATTCTAATGGCATTTTGGTATTTTTGCAGAGCTTCGTTGCCCGCGAAATGGCTGACGAGTTTTTCATAGCCCGCGTTTCTGAGCAATATCTCATAACCAGAGTCGACGAGCAGCGCAGGGTAAGGTTCATGCTTCTGCATCACCCGTACAAGGCCCGCTTTCACCCACGTAAGCGTGGCGGCATCGAGCGGGTCTGCGCCATATTCCGCAGCAAAGCCCGCATGCGCGAGCATCAGGTTTCGCTGGCGCAGCGGTATCTTCAGGTGCTCGGCGATCTTGAGCAACATCGCCCGACTGGGCTGCGCGCGCCCAGTCTCGAGAAAGCTCAGGTGGCGGGCTGAAACGTTCGTGCGCAGCGCGAGGTCAAACTGGCTGAGCTTGCGCTTCTGACGCCAGAAGCGCAGCAACTCACCCGGTGAGCTCTCATTCATCGGCTGTTTCAGATTTTACCTCGCAGGTAATTGGCGTTTAAGCGCCCGAACCATACTTTGCAGAAAACTGATTTAACGGAGTTAGAACATGAATATAACATCAATGATTGCATTTGCTGCGGGCACGCTCGCGGTCATTTACATTCTGTACACCTCACTTGCAAATCAACCTGCATCGAGGCAACGGCATGCCGCCTTTGCCTTCTTCTCACTGGCATTTCTTGCCTTTTCCTTGTTCGCTGTCTTGCAAGAAGGGCCGCTGGGCTTTTGGACAGAACACACACGCAATTTCTGGGGAAACCAGATCTGGTTTGATTTGCTGCTCGGCGTAGCAACGGCCTGGACTTTTATGCTGCCACGGGCCAAATCGGTTGGCTTGAATTTGCCGCTCTGGGGGGTGCTCGTGCTCGCGACGGGTTGCATTGGTCTTACGGCGATGGCTGCGCGCGTGCTCTACCTTGAGAGCCAGCGCACCTGAGTTTTATCACCAGATAATTTCTTGTCATCCCTGACAGGCATGTTGCATCAGGTGCATGTCTGTCAAGATCTACGGCATGTCTTCTTCGGGTAACTGCCACAAAGTGCGGTTGCTGCTCGATTATCTCAAATATCCGCACATGTGGATAGAGACCGACACACGCCACGGTGCAACGCAGACCGACGAATTTCGCAGCCTGAACCCAAATGCGCGGGTGCCGCTTGCGGTGCTCGAAGATGGCAGCTGCTTGCCCGAATCGAACGCGATATTATATTATTTCGCACAGGGCACCACATTCTGGCCCGCTGACAAAGTTTCACAGGCGCATGTACTGCAGTGGCTGTTCTTCGAACAGTACGATCATGAACCGCGACTTGCGGTCAACCGTGCGATACAGAGTATCTTCAACAGCATAGCCGAGCGCCGTGCCGAGTTCAAAGCGAATCTGCCGAAGGGTTACCGCGCGCTCGGTGTTATGGAACAGCACCTCAAAACAAACGTCTGGTTTGGTGCGTCGCAGGTGTCGATTGCCGATATCGCGCTGTATGCCTATACGCACGTCGCCGATGAAGGTGGCTTTTCTTTGGCGGATTTTCCCCTCATACGCGCCTGGCTCGGCAGAATGGAGTCACTCGACGGCCACACACGCATGCAGTTGCCCGCTTTGATGTGACGCGCGCTGCACGCTGCTAAAGAGGCAATCTCAATTGTCCGAGGTTTCGCAGAATTATTTGTAGCTCTTCGCGTGCCTCGATGGGAAAAATTTCAGCGCCCTCGGGAAATTCAGCGTTAACGAAGTACCAGTCGAGCTCGCGTGTCACGCATTGGTTCTTCAGCGGATACAGGTACAGTGTACCGACCCGGTAAAAAGGTGTTGCTTCAGACTTCTGCGCCAGAATCTGGCGTGTTCTGATATACTCTGAGGCTGTTTCGCCCTGTTCACCAGGTAACCGCGCGCATTCTTCGAGTGCCAGTTTAAAACATTTCTGGTCAACCCTGAGGCGCCGACGCGCCTCTGCGATTGCCTGCTGCACATTTTGGTAGAGACGTAGTTTCTGCCGAACGATGGCCGGGTCGTCATGCCGTTCGACGCGAAAGCTGATCTGGCAATCCCGGCGCTTTGAGTCTTTTTTTGCGCGCGCGAGCAGAACCGACTTCGATTGCGTGAGGTAATCTTCTTTGGCGACGGCCAATGCATAGACCGGCGCTTTGCGTCGCAGCACCAGAATTTTCTCATTCGCGGTGAAAGCCCAGCCCGGGGGGAGCTGGCGGGTAAAAAAGGCTTCGATGCTCTTTTGATTTGCACTCAAGAGCCTCTGGCGGTAACGTTCGCCGACAGCTGAAACCGGCATGTCGCTTTCTGGTTGACCTGCCAGCCGGGCGGCAAAGGCTAAGACTATGCAGACAGCCGCAGCGAAGCCAATTCGAGTACGCCTTGATATCCTCATCATATTGATTGCCACAGCCTCGCTTGCCGCGCAGGGTACGGTCAAGCCGAAAAACGCCACCCCGGCCCCCGCAGCGAAAAAAACCGCGACGGGTTCTGATGCGAAAAGCGACAAACCCGGCGAAGGCGACAAGAGCGGTGCAAAAGAGGTGACCTACCTCGATCTTGTGCACGCGCGTGAAAAGGCGATGAAGCTAAAAGATGACAATATGCGCGATATTCAGCTTTTGAATACGCTGCAGGCTGCGCTTCCCGAATCGGTCGATAAGGGCGCTTCAGACAGCATCGCCACGGAATATAAAGAAGCACTTAAACTCATTTACAGAATGGAATACGTGGGCGCAGAAAAGACGCTGCGCACGAACCGCGAAAACATCGCGGCGGCGATGGGCAAGGCGAGCGAGGCGTTTCGCAAAAAAACCACTGAAATGCTGAATGAAAGCGCTGACCGCATGGCCGACCTCGACATGGCAGCTGACAACAGCGGCAGTTCAGAGTCGATTCGTATGGCGGGCGTCGTGCAGCGCAACCAGCATCGCCTCTCAGTGGGATACCAACAGCTCTCTATGGCGGCCAACGCAGAGAAACACCGGCGTTACGCCGAGGCGCTGTCGCATTACCGCCTTTCGCGCCTGCATGCGATCTATCTCAAGATCGAGCTTGCAAAAGATGAAAACGAAAAAAATGCGCTGCGCAAGCAATACCGCAATGAACTCGACGACCGTGGCGCTGCCAAAGACGAAAAGAAAGAAGCCGCAGCGCCAACCGAACCCAAAACGAAATAGCAGATCTTTGCGCACGACTGGCGTGGGTTAAGGTAACCCTTTGACAGCCTTCTGTCTTTTTTGATTTGCCTGCCTGCCGTTGTCGTATAGCTTTGACAAATGTCAAAGCGTGTGGTGCTTGTTGATGACGATCCGGTATTGCTTGCGTTGTCAGAGAGTATTCTCAGCACCGAATATGAAGTGAAGTCATTCACGAGCCCTGAAAGCGCACTTTTCGCGGTCGCTGCCGACGTGCCCGATCTCATCGTTTCAGATGTCGTTATGCCACTCATGTCGGGTTATGAGTTTTGCGAAAAAGTGCGCAAAATACCCGAGTGCCACGACGTGCCTGTACTCTTGATATCCGCCTATGGCGACCCGGTGCGCGCAGTCGAATCAGGCGCAGACGACTATCTGCTCAAACCTTACCGAACCGAAGACCTGCTTGCCGTTGCGCGCGAGCTGATCATGATTCGCTCGCACGAAGCGCGCATGAACCTGAATCTTATGGGCCAGCAGCTGCTGATTGCCGGGCAAGAAAAGGCGATCGACGCGCACGCGCCCGATAGCGTCACGGGACTGCCTTCGTTATACGCCACGATTCCGCAGATACGTGCTGCGCTCGGCCCCGACTCACACGTGCTGATCGTCTATCTCGATATCAGCCCGCTGCACGACAGAGATGAAATCTACGGCTGGAAAGCCTTCGACCAACTGCTTAAAGCGGTCGCTGAAATTCTGCAGAAGATCGAAGGTTTTTTCATCACCAAAGACTATTTCATTACGATGAACAGGCCCCTCTCAAACTCGATTGTCATTGTGCAGGTTGATCGTGAGGGCAAATACCGCAGTAATCCGGAAACCATGGAGATCATGCTCAAGAGTCTTCAGGCCAAACTCATGAAAGAGCTCGAATATGTTTTTAATATGCGTACGCTGAAAGAATTTGTTCTTAACATTGGTTATGGCCAGATGTTTCATAAAGCATCGCTACCTTTCATTCGGTTGTTTTACCGCGCACTCCGCGACGCAGAATGGACTGCGCACCGCAAAACCGAAGCGCAGCACCTAGAGTTAAAACGCGAGTTCACCGCTTTTTTGAGGCACGGTCATGTGAAGACTCTTTTTCAACCGATCTTTGGCGAAAAAAACAGCGGGTCGTTCGTTCTCGGCTATGAGGCGCTGAGCCGCGGTCCTGAAGCGCAGGCGCTCGAGAGCCCTGAGATACTCTACAACGTGGCGAAAGAACTGGGGCAGACGGCGGCCCTCGACTTTAAGTGTTTTCAGGCCGCGATCAGCAGCGCCTCGACGATGGCTGAAGGGCTGCTGCTTTTCGTGAATGTCGAGCCGCTTTCGATTTTAACCCCTGAATTCAAATTTTTTCTTTTATCGCAAGACAAACCTTTTCCTGCTGACCGCCTGGTTTTTGAAATTACCGAGCGTGAAATAATCGACAACTATTCGGAGTTCAATCGCAACCTCGATTTCTTTCGCCAGCTGGGCATTCGCATCGCCATTGACGATGCCGGCAGCGGCTATTCGAGTCTCAACCAGATCGCGAGAATCAAGCCCGACTATGTGAAACTCGACGCGTTGATGGTGCGCGATATTGACAGCGACACTTTCAAGCAGGATATCGTCGACGCCTTTTCAGGTTTTGCGCATAAGAATGGCATTATCATTCTGGCAGAAGGCGTCGAAACTCAGGCCGAACTCGAATACGTAAAGCGTGTTGGCGTTGACTATTGGCAGGGTTACCATCTGGCACGGCCTTCAGGCGAATTTTTTACCGTTTAGAACCTGTCAGCGCACTGGTGGCGCGTGGCGCTTTTGGGGCTAAAAAAGTGGTCTTGGATATCACAATTTACTTGTCGCAATGTTTCAAAATCATGAAGCTCCCGTTGCTAACAAGGTGGCGGCAGTGAATTTGCAGACTGCACTACTCTTTGCTACTGGCGTTCTCATCTCGATTGTGGCGGCTCTGGTCGCGGCGGTCTGGTTCAGAAAGCTCGAAGGGGCAGGGTGGGTCTACCTCGGTACCACATCGATACGCCTGCTGGCGTTGCTGATAGGGTGTACCGCGGTATACGTCGTGGCGAGTCCGGGGGCCGGCAGCTACATAACCGCTTATTCGCTTGGCCTGATGGCTGGGTGGGTGGCGCATTTCGGCTTCGCCTTGGTTGCACTACGAAAATGAAACTGCTAAACGCAATTCTATTCTCCACCCTGCTGTTCACTTATGCCGTATCGGCAAACCCCGTGCCAAATGCAGCGGCGCCGCAAGCCGGCTCGGGCGCGGCAACGGTTCACGCTGCCCCTGTCGCAGGCGGCGATGCGCACGCTGCTCCTACAGAAGGCGCGGCCCATAGCGATGCCTTCAGCTTTGCCGAGACGATCGCGCATCACCTCTCAGATGCCCCGCTCTGGAAACTTGAGCTCGCAGGCTATGACATTTCCATCACGAAGCGCGTGGTGATGCTGTTTCTTGCCGCCTTCTTGCTCGTGCTGATTCTGGTGCCCGCAGCGCGGCGCATCGCAAAGAACCCTTATGCCAAGCCCACGCGTTTTACCGGCTTTATCGAAGTACTCGTCAATTTTATCCGCAATGACGTGGCGCACGCAAGTCTTGGTCACCATGCGCATCCGTACGAGCCTTACCTCTTGACGCTCTTTTTCTTTATACTTATCTCGAACTTGCTGGGTCTTATACCTTCTCTCGGTGAACTCTACGTGTTTGCCGGGCAGG
>JAKQXK010000318.1 GCA_029561505.1 Spirochaetota bacterium
TTATCAAACGCGGCATCGCGTTAAAATCGGTTGATTATCAGAAGCTCGAATCTGCTTTTGGCGGCACGGTAAGGCAAAAGGCCAAGTTCATCAATGGCATCGCGCAAGAGCATGCGAAGAAGATCAACCAGCTGATTCGCGATTCAAAGCTTAAAGTGCGCTCGCAGGTTATCGACGAAAAGGTGCGTGTCACCGCGAAGTCAAAAGACGACCTGCAAGATGTGATGCAGCTTTTGAACGGCGCCGATTTGCCAATCCCATTGCAATATAATAATTACCGATAGTCGGTGTGTCTGTCATAATAGCTACGGGCTTAAGCCCGTAGCTATTATGACAGTAAATAACTCCATTTCTGAAAGCTTTAAGTCAAAACCTCTGGCGGCAGTGCCCCGTGGTTATAAGACTTTTATCACCAACGCAGGCATCAAAGATTCGAGCCTTGATCTCGGCGTTGTTGTGTCAGAAGTGCCGGCGAGCGCTGCCGCGGTCTTCACGCGTAACCAAATCAAGGGTAACCCTGTGCAGGTGGGCATCAAACACATCAAAGCCGGCAAAGTCAGCGCAGTTGTTGTGAACTCTAAAAACTCGAACGTTGCGACAGGCAAACAAGGTTATGACGATTGCGTGAAGATCTGCAAGTCGGTCGCTGATCAGCTGGGCGTACCGGTGGCGCAGGTATTTCCCTCGTCGACCGGTGTTATCGGCCGCAGATTGCCGGCACAAAAGGTGATCGAAGCGCTGGGCAATCTGAAAGACAACCTCAGCGAAAATGCAAATTTCGAAGGTTTTGCAAAAGCGATCATGACGACAGATACGTTTCCGAAATTTGTTGCGCGTAAGGTCGGCAAGGCGACTATCGTCGGTGTAGCAAAAGGTTCGGGCATGATAGAGCCGAATATGGCGACGATGCTGTCATATATCTTTACCGATGCCGCGCTGACCGCCGCCGAGCTGAAAAAGCTGTTAAAGGCGACGATAGAGCCAACCTACAATTCAATGTCTGTTGATACCGATACATCCACCTCTGACACCCTGCTCGCGATGGCGAACGGGCTTGCGGGCAAAGTGAGCGCCAGCGCATTTCAGAAAGCCTTCTATGAAATCGCGCTTGAGCTGACGCGCATGCTGGCGCGCGATGGTGAAGGTGCGACAAAATTATTCACGGTTACCGTGAAAGATTGCCTGAATGAAAAACAGGCGAAGGCAATCGGTAAGAGCATCATCAATTCGCCGCTCGTGAAGACCGCGATCTATAAAGGTGACCCGAACTGGGGGCGTATCTTTATGGCGATCGGCAAAACGCCTGGTGTAAAAGTTTCACCCGAAAAAATTCGCATTCGCTGGGGTGGCAAGGCGTATACAAACGACAGTCTCGCCGATCTCTCTAAGTACCTGCAAGAAAATGAAGAGCTGAAGCTCGAGATTTCGATGGGCACGGGTAAGAAGGCGTGGACTGTTTTCGGCTGCGACTATACTGAAGAATACGTGAAGATCAACGCGTATTATACAACCTGAACTGCCGTCTGCCAGAGAATGTCCCAAAAATCGCATTCTGCGCCTGTTCGGCGCGGGTTACGACTTTCTAGCCGCTCTCTGCTATAGCGAAAAAGACGAGTGCACGACCTTGCGCATTTCGCCATGAAGGTCTTTCACTGCCAGCTTCTGTTCTACGCATTGGTCGAGATGCGTTTCTACATAGGCCTGCGCAAATTTCTTGATCGCGTTCGAGGCGGCTTTCGCGAGTTCAATTGTTTTTACGCAATCGGCTTCTCCCGATGTGACAATGCGCTTCAGCGCTTCGAGCTGCCCCTGTATTCGGTTAATTCTGTGTACTAGTACGTCGCCTGGCATGCCTTAAACTAACAAAATCACGGGAAAGAGTCCAAATTTATGGGCTATTTTACCCAATATTCCACTATAGACGCGCGCTGCTATTGCCCAAATACGCAGTGAATGGGCCTCAAAGCGCCGGCCAAACAGACCGATAATGAACTGTGCTGAAGAGTCTGCTCTGCTTGTTTGCCGCTACCGCCATCTGGTCAAAAGACCTGCGTGTCGTCGCCCGGGTTGAGCGCATTGACCCGGTGACCGGCCTGGCAGAGATCTCGAGTTCAGAGAATATACCCGCATCGGCGGTATACAGCGTGCTCAGCGATTCTGGCGAAGTTATAGGGCAGGCGATAGACCTCGCCCCCCGCGGTGGACAGACGTATACTTTTCGGTTCGACGGACGGCGTCGCGCACTCAGCGCGGGTCGGCGTATCGTCATTTTGCAGTCGACCGCAGCGTTCAGCGCGCTGGCCGACCGACCGCGTTCGAATCGTGAACCGGCAGCGCGCCCGGTGCTGCGCGACGATGCTCCGATGCAATTGATACCCGATGGGCTGGTGGTTATGGGTAATCAGCAGGCGGGCGGACTACCTTCTGTGCCCGCGCGCGCGAACGGCCGGCCCGCGAACCGGCTTGACATACCTGCATTCTACATCGACCGGCATGAAGTGACGGTCGGGCAATTCGTGAAATACCTCGAAGAGACACGCGGCAGCGTGCCGTCTGCTTTAGGCGCTCTGAGCGTGAACCAGCCAGTAACCCGTGTCACCTACCGCGACGCTGAGAGTTATTGTGCCTGGGCGGGCAAACGTTTGCCAACTGAATTCGAATGGGAAAGGGCCGCAAGGGGTGAGCAGATAATCAGCTCACAGGCCGAGACGTATGTTGAATCATCTGCTTTTCCCGTGGGGGATATCTCGCCGCAAGAGGTCTGCGTAACACGCGAAAAAGCTGCTGCACCACTAGATATCGACAAATTGCTCGACAGAAACCCTTTCGGACTCACCGGCATGTGCGGCAACGCCGCCGAGTGGACAAGCAGCTGGCTTCTGCCCTATCGCGGTAACACAGGGCGCGACATTCGTTTTGGCCGAAAGTACAAGGTCATTCGCGGCGGTTCATATGAGCTACCGCTTGAGTTTGCCAAGAGCCACGCGCGCCTCGCGGGCGGAATACCTTCTCTCGCGCGCGACCGCCGCGCCGGGTTTCGCTGTGCTCGCAGCGAATAAACTCATACGTATATTAGCTTAGCAGCGGCTGTTTTACAAGCGTCGAGAGTTTCTTTTTTGTCCCAGCAGAAATTTTAGGGCCCAGGCTCGTGATGCCAGGTGAAGCGCCACGCCAAACACCGCGTAGTGCCGCGAGAAACGTGGTCGGCGTAACTTTGTCCAGTTGCACCAGATAATCGCGCCAGTCTTTCACGATGCCGTTGTAGAGGTGTGTGCGTGCGTTGAAGCTTGCCCTGCGGTAAGCGCTTTCCATCGCCAGTTCGACGCTGCCCCTTAAGCCAGACTTGCTTTCTTCGAGCTCGCCAGCGTCGATACCGCTTGTGAGTTCATTAACTTCGTGCAGCGCTGTTTCAACGGCATTTGTGTATTTGTCGGGAGACGTCGCACAGAATATTCCCCAAACACCTTCATGCAAGAACTGTGAATGGAAAGTACTGACTGAATAACAGAGTCCCTTCTTTTCGCGCAGCTCGACAAACAGACGGGAAGACATCGTGCCGCCGAGGTAATGTGTCAGCACCTGCAGATCTGCCGGTTGGTCGAGCCGCATTTTTTCACCGGGCAAAGACAGAACAAAGTTGATCTGCTCGAGGTCTTTCGCCTGGTGCTTCATCAGGCGCTGCTTCGGCTTGCGTTCTGTCTGAAACTCTGCGTCGCGAAATTCTTCACTGTGATAGCCAGGTTTACCCTGCAATGCATGGTCATGTCGGTCGAAATTGCGCACAATCTCTGCTATCAATGCGCGCTTCTCGCTCTTGTTAGAGTAGAGTGCCCCCGCCAGTGATAGCACTGTGCCCTCGGGGCCGTAGTGCGAACGGTAATATTCATAGAGGTCGTCGCGGGTTGTGCGTGATATGCCGCGCGCGTTGCCGGCGATTGGCCGCCCGAGAGAATTGTCACCGATCTGGCTTTCGTAGAACAAGTCAAAGAGGTAGTCGTCGGGCTGGTCTTCACCCATTTTTAGCTCTTCAACAATCACCTTCTTCTCTGCGGCAAACTCTTCTTTGCTGAAGGTCGAATCAAAAAACATGTCGGCGAGCACGTCGAGTGCCACTGGAATATGGCGGCTGCTCAGACTGATATAATAATCGGTGATTTCTTTGCTCGTCGAGGCATTCATGTGCCCACCGAGCCGGTCTACCGCCCGCGAAATTTCCGTGTAGTGCCGCTTGCGGGTACCCTTGAAGAGCATATGCTCAACGAAGTGTGAATAACCCGATTCGCTCTTGCGTTCAAAACGGGAACCCACGGGCAGCCATAAACCTATGGTTGCGCTCGTGCGATGGGGAATATTCTCAAGCAGAACCACCAACCCGTTTTGCAGGTCTATCTTTTCGACCTGAAAAGCGGGTTGAGCGGTTTTCCAAATCATGGTTCGCCTAGCTTACCACAGGTCGGTCGCCGGCCTATTGCTCTGCGTCACGAATCGAAAGCGAAATCTTGCCCTGGCGGTCGATAGCCAGAACCTTTACTTTCACTTTCTGGCCTTCTTGCAGAACATCGCCGACGTTCGCAATACGCTCTGCCGCTACCTTGCTGATGTGGCAGAGGCCGTCGCGGCCTGGCATAATTTCGATGAATGCTCCGAATTCCATGATTTTGCGCACGGTGCCTTCATAGACCTTACCGATTTCAGCCTCTGCGAACTGGCCTTCGATCATCGCGCGCGCTTTGCGTGCTGATTCTCCGTCATTCGAAGCGATCTGTACCAGACCATTGTCGTCGACGTTAATTTCGGCCCCGGTTTTTTCGATAATCGAGCGGATGTTCTTACCACCGGGCCCGATGAGTTCGCCGATACGATCGCGGTCGATTGTCAGCGTTGAAATTCGAGGTGCATTGTCTTTGAGTTCGGTACGTGGTTTTGCCAGCGCTTCACCCATAATTTTGAGAATGTGTTCGCGACCGGCTTTTGCCTGGTGTATTGCCTTTTCCATGATTTCATAGCTGATGCCCTGAACCTTGGTGTCGAGCTGAAAGCCGGTAATACCTTTCGTGGTGCCCGCAATTTTGAAATCCATATCACCAAAATGGTCTTCGAGACCTGCGATATCAGAAAGCACAGCGAATTTGTCATCTGAGGTAATAAGGCCCATCGCGATGCCCGCTACCGGAGCCTTGATCGGCACACCGCCATCCATGAGTGCGAGTGAACCCGAGCAGACCGTTGCCATCGAAGACGAACCATTTGATTCGAGAATTTCTGATACAAGGCGCATCACATAAGGGAAACGGCTCGCGTCAGGCACGACGGCGGCAAGAGAGTTTTCTGCAAGTTTACCGTGACCGATTTCGCGTCGGCCTGGACCCATGAAGCGCTTCACTTCGCCCACGCTGAACGGGGGAAAGTTATAGTGCAGGTAAAAGCGGCTCGAAGATTCGCCTTCGACGTCGTCGGTATCTTGCGCGTTGCTTTCGGTGCCGAGAGTCAATACACCGAGTGATTGTGTTTCACCGCGCGTGAAAAGCGCCGACCCGTGCGTGCCTGGCAGCACGCCAACACCGATGCTGATCGCACGAATCTCGTCGAGCTTTCGGCCGTCGGCGCGCACGCCGTCGTGAAAGATCTGGTCACGTACGACATCCACCTCGAGGTCAGCAATGAGAGACTTGATGAGCTTTTCGCGTTTCTCGGCTGCGTCTTTTTCAAGGCCGGCAAATTCAGGTTTGAATTTTTCAAGCACTGCTTTTTTGCACGCATCTATCGCCGATTGGCGCTCAAATTTGCCTTTAATCTCGTTCGCCTTTTTCATCTCTGCGAGGCCGAGATCGGCGATCTGCTTGCGCAG
>JAKQXK010000324.1 GCA_029561505.1 Spirochaetota bacterium
GGCGAGCAGCGCGTCGAAGCTTGCGCGGTCTTTCTCGGCGATCGCCCGCAGTGCCGAGGCGCGTGCAAACAGATCATAGGCATCGTCGCCACCCGAAAAAACGGCCGCGCGCGTCAGTTTTTTGTCGAAACCTTCGCTTTCGAAAATGGTCACTAACCGGCCTTTAAAGAACTGCACGACTTTGGCCGCGATTTCGGCAGTGGTTTTGGCGTCGACGGGTTTAAGGCGCGCGTAGATCGCCAATGAATCTGCAATCAGCTGCTGCAACGACAGCCGCATCTTCTGCGCGACCAGAATCTGGATAATATAGAGCGTCTGCCTTCTGACCGCAAATGGGTCTTGCGACGCGGTGGGCTCTTTACCGAGAACAAACGCGGCGAGCGCGTTATCCCATTTGTCGGCGAGTGAGATGAGCGCGCCGAGGGGGCTTGCGGGCAGCGAGTCACCTTGAAAGCGGGGCAGGTAGTGTTCGTGAATTGCGGCAACGATTTCGCCCGCGATGCCTGCATGCGCGGCGTAAACCGAACCAATCTCGCCCTGCAGGTGGTCGAACTCGTAAACGAGCGCAGTTGTCAGGTCTGCTTTGGCGAGCCGGCTTGCCTGCAAAATGGTATCCGCATTTTGCGAGTTACCTGCCATCAGCGTCGCAAATTCAGCGATGCGATCGACTTTTTCGCGATAGGTACCGAGACCCTCGTGAAACACGATTTGCTTCAGGTCTTCAACGCGCTCGGTCAAAGGGCGCTTCAGATCTTCATCGTAAAAGAACGCACCGTCTGAAAGACGAGCGCGCAGAACACGTTCGTTGCCTTCGCGGATATTTTTGGCAGCTTTGGCGTCTGCAGTGTTTGCGTTCGCCACGATCAAGAACCGGTTGCTGAGCCGGCCTGCTGCGTCGCGCATACCAAAGTAACGTTGGTGCTGGTTCATCTCTGAGAGAATGACGCCATCGGGCAGTCGCAGATAGTCGGCAGAAAACGAGCCGATGACAACTTCGGGGCGTTCGACCAGAAAATTCACCTCGTCGAGCAGCGCTGCGTTTTCTATGAGTGCCAGTTTCTCTGCCGCTGCCGCCCGATGCAGCAGATCGGCAATCGTGCTTCTGCGCAGATTCACTTCGGCAAGAATCTGGTGTTTTGCCAGAGCCGAAGTATAATCTTCTGCCCCGCCAACAGCAACAGGTTTGGTATCAAGAATAAAATGCCCGCGCACCGGCCTGAAAGGTATATCGCACAGTATCGTATTCTGGAGCTCATGCGTTTCGAACTTCCATTCTGTTTTGCCGTAGAGAGCAAAATATCCAGCGACGGGCCGCGCGTAGATGTTGGCCAGGTCTGCCCAGCGCATTGAACGCGGAAATTTAACCGTACCTGCGAGTTCTTGTATCAGCCCGGGCAGAACCGAGCGCAGCGTTTTGCCGGCACGTGTGACCGTCGCGCTCGCATAGGCGCCTTTCGCCGATTCGACGAACGCAACCTTTTCAGGTTCGATGCCCGCCTTTTTTGCAAAACCGATGAGCGCCGGGGTCGGCTTGCCCGCAGAATCGAGTGCGGCAGATTTTGCCGGGCCCTGAAGTGTCTCTGTAACGTCTTCGCCCTTTTCGCTGATCGCGTTCACGGTAAATGCGAGGCGCCGCGCAGTGGCATAAACATTTACCTCACCATGTGCGAGCCCGGTGGCCTTTAACAATACCGGTAAACGCTTTTGCCAGTCTGCCCAGGCGTTTTTCTGGTACGCCGCGGGTATTTCTTCGGTCGCCAGTTCAAATAAAAGAGTCTCAGCCACCCCTGCAGAAAAGGGCCGCGAGACGTTGCGTAAAGTGCAAAGTCAGGCGCATCTGCCGCCTCTCGCAAATCGCGTGACGCAGCCAGCAGGTGCGACGAAGCAGGCAAATGAGCGATCAGGTAACCTTGCAATCTTCGAGCGAATCCGAAAAGTACCGCGTGCGCATGGGCGTTCGCAATCAGACATTTTTTGCCGACGAGCCCGTCGATCAGGGTGGGGGCGACAGTGCGCCGACCCCTTACGAATTGTTGACAGCGGCGCTGGCAGCCTGCACATCGATTACCCTTCGTATGTATGCCGAGCGCAAGGGCTGGCAGACCGGCCAAATCAGTGTCGGCATTCAGCTTGAAACCGAAAAGGGCGTGAGCAAATTTATTCGCAGCGTGCGTTTCGAAAAAGATTTGCCCGCAGAGCAGCGTGAGCGTTTGCTCGCCGTTGCGAACGCCTGTCCGGTACATAAGGTGCTGACCGGGTCAATCTCGGTAGAAACTGCCCTCGCAGTCTGAGCTCCACATTTTTTTCTCGTCCGCACAACGGCGATCGGGCGTCATATCCCGCTGCGGGCGCTCACAGGTGCCAGTGGTACTATTTGAAGTCGGTTTTAAATTAAGAGGAGATAAAATGAAAAAGAAGATGTTTATCCTACTGGGTCTGGCAAGCCTGCTGCTCGCCACAGCCGGTATGGCTACCGCCCAAGACGCAGAGGCACCCGCAACTGTTGATCCAAATTCTAAAGAAGGCAAACGTGCTGCGCGCAGGGCCGCTGCGATTGCAGAAGTCAAACAAATGCTCACCGATATTACAGCCGAAACCAATAAGCTGACCGAAGCGCTGAACGCAGCGCAGAAAGGCAAAGAAGTTGTGAAGGCGCTCGACAACTGGGCAAACTACCTCGATAAGTGGAAAAAACGCGCCAAGGCCGTAGAAGGCAAAAAAGGTTTCAAATTTCTGAAAGCGCCCGAACCACCAGAAGAATTGAAAGGCGACATGGAAGCATTTATGGCTTCGATCACGACAATGTCTGAAACGCTGCAGGCAAAGGTTGAGCTGTTCAAAGACAACCCAAAATTTCAGAAGCGTATCACTCAGGTTCTCGGAAAACTAAAAGACATGTAAAGTTTTTTGCTCTGCGGGCGAATGCCCGCAGAGCGAAAATTTCCTTAACATTCTGCTTTACGTATACTCTCCAACCCACATCGCTGAGGCATGGAAGCCGAGCAATATGTTCTTGCGATCGATCTGGGCACATCTGGCCCGAAGGTTGCGATCGTACGGGAAACCGGCGAGGTTCTTCATTGCGAAGTTGAAGCTACCGAACTGATTCTGCTGCCAGAAGGCGGCGCAGAACAAGACCCGACTGACTGGTGGCAGAAAATCTGCCGCGCATCGAAGCGGCTCATTGCAAAAAATCTGGTGCCTGTTGAGCAGATTAGCTGCGTCGCCGTTACGTCGCAGTGGTCGGGCACCGTCGCTGTAGGCAAAGACGGCAAGCACCTCTACAACTCAATCATCTGGATGGATTCGCGCGGCGCAAAGCACGTCGCCAAAATGATGGATGGCCTGCTGAAATTTCAGGGATACGACGTCGTCAAGCTTGCGCAGTGGGTGCTCTTGACTGCCGGCATGCCTGGGCTTTCGGGCAAAGACCCACTGGCGCATATTCTCTTTATAAAGAATGAAATGCCCGATCTGTATCGCGAGACGTATAAGTTTCTTGAACCCAAAGACTATCTCAACCTGAAACTGACAGGCAAGTTTGCCGCCGCGCAAGATTCTATAGCGCTGCACTGGGTAACAGATAACCGCGATTTGAACAAGGTCTATTACCACCCATCACTCATTAACGCCACCGGGCTTGATGTGAATAAACTGCCAGACCTCTACAGCTCAACAGATATTTTGGGTAATATTCTGCCCGATGCGGCGCATGACCTCGGCATCACGGCGAATGCGCGCGTTGTGCTGGGTACTCCCGACGTGCAGTCGGCGGCGGTTGGCTCGGGAGCAGTTGATGACTATGCCGCGCACCTTTACATCGGCACGTCATCCTGGCTCACCTGCCACGTGCCCTTCAAAAAAACCTCGCCCGAATATAACATGGCGACGATTCCCTCGGCCATACCCGGCCGCTATTTGGTCGGCAATGAACATGAGACAGCGGGCTACTGCCTCACGTATCTTCGCGACAAGGTTTTTTACCCCAAAGATGCGATAACCCCCGAAGGCGCCCCGGCAGATGCCTACCAGAAGTTCAATGAACTGGCGGCTTCAGTGCCTGCCGGCAGCGACAAGCTCATCTTTACGCCATGGCTCATTGGCGAGCGCACGCCGGTTGAAGACCACACGATACGCGGCGGCTTCTTTAATATGTCGCTCAGCACCACACGCGCGCACATGGTGCGCTCTGTGTTTGAGGGCGTCGCGTATAATTCGCGCTGGCTGCTCGAAGCCGTAGAAGACTTTATCGGCAAGAAGATACCCCGCATCAATATGATCGGTGGCGGGGCGAGGTCAGACCTTTGGTGCCAGATTCATGCCGATGTTCTGAACCGCGAAATTCTGCAGGTTGAAGATGCGATTCAGGCAAATGTGCGCGGTGTCGCATTGCTCGCGGGGGTGTCTCTGGGCAGGTTCAAGTTCAAAGATATTTCCAGTCGCGTCGCGATTCAAAAAACCTACCACCCGAACCCGGCGAACAGGCGGATATATGACGAACTGTATGCAGAATTCAAGAACGTGTATGCTGCCCACAAGAAAATACACGAAAGACTAAACAAAGATCCTGTATAGATTGCGGTTACGCAATCTATATATGATCAAAAGGAAAAAACATGGACCCAGAAATCATTGCCGAATACCAGAAAAAATTTCCCGAAGTCTTTTCGATAGTCGAAGGCATACTCGAGCGCTTTCCCGAACTCGATAAGCTTCTGAAATCGCAGGGCGCGGTCAAAGAACAGATCGACGCGCAGGCAAAGCAGGTGCTCGAAGCTGTCGCTAAAGACATGAAGCCTTATCGTGATCAGTTCGAGACCTTTCGTGAGCTGCCCGCAGAGGGGCGGGCCCGCGCCGATGTCTTGAAAGAGCTGAAAACAATGCAGCAGGCCGAGATCAAAAAATGGAAAGAAGGTTATGTTTCGGGCGCCGTTTACCACGGTGACAACAGCCATATCGAATACCTGAACGAAGCTTATGCAATCCACTCGCAGTCGAACCCGCTGCACACCGACCTGTGGCCGAGCGCGAGCAAGTTCGAGGCCGAAGTCATTTCGATGGTCGGGCGCATGCTTTGAGAAGGCGCCGGTGAGGCGGTGCAGTCAGAACTCTGCGGTTCGGTAACTTCGGGCGGTAGCGAGAGCATTCTGCTCGCGATGAAAACCTACCGCGACATGGCCGAGGCTGAGCGCGGGGTGAAGAACCCCGAGATGGTGGCTCCCGTGACGGCGCATGCCGCGTTTGACAAGGCGGCGCAATACTTTAAGATCAAGCTGCGTAAGGTGCCGGTTGACAGCAGTTTTCGCGCCGACCTGAATGCTGTGAAAAAAGCGATCAACAGCAATACCGTTGTCGTCATTGGTTCAGCGCCGGCTTTTCCGCACGGTGTCGTTGACCCGATCGAAGAGATGTCAGAACTTGCGCGCGCGAAAAAAATTCCGTTTCATACCGATGCATGTCTCGGCGGTTTTATTTTGCCGTTCGCGCGCAAACTCGGGTACAAGGTGCCGAAGTTTGATTTCAATCTGCCCGGTGTCACTTCTATATCCGTCGATACGCACAAATATGGCTACGCGGCGAAAGGCACTTCGGTAATTCTCTACCGCAATGCCAAGATTCGCCACCACCAGTTTTTCACAGTGACCAACTGGCCGGGCGGCATGTATTTTTCGCCGACGTTCGCTGGTTCGCGCCCCGGGGGGCTGAGTGCCGCCGCGTGGGCTGCACTAGTCTCGATCGGCGAAAAGGGTTATCTCGAAGCAGCAAGAAGAATTCTCGAAACTGCGGATTTCATAAAGAAAGAAATCGTCAAGATACCAGAATTGAAACTTCTCGGTGACGCGCTTTACGTTATTGCGTTCGCTTCAGATTCACTCGACATCTACAAAGTGATGGAGCACATGACACATAAAGGCTATTCGCTGAACGGTTTGCACCGGCCCGCGTGCGTGCACATTGCGCTGACGCTGCGCCACGCCGAGCCAGGGGTGAAAGAGCGCTTCATTGAAGACCTTAAGGCAGCAGTGCTGCATGTCAAGGCCAACCCGTCTGAAAAGGGCAGCTCTGCGCCGATCTATGGCATGGCCGCAACATTGCCCGTGCGCAGCGTTGTGGGTGATATTCTTAAGACCTATATGGACGCGTATTACAAAGTCTGATTTATTTTCTTTTAGCTACGGGCTTAAGCCCGTAGCTAAAAGAAACACTCTCGCCGGCTTCGAGCAAAAATATGCGCTCACGAGCGCCAGAGATGGCGATTGAGTCTTTGATCATTTCCATTTCGCGGCCGCCCACGCGGTAAAAAGTGCTGTGGTGAATCGGTATCATGTAGCGCGCTCCCGTGTCGCGAAAGATCTGCAATGCTCCATAAGGGTTCACGTGCACGGCGTTGCCGAGACCAGAACCGGTGCCAAAACCGCCTGACGGCCCAACCGGAATCAGGGCCACGTCGATTTTGAAATGCTTCTTCAGCTCTCTGAAGTGTTCTTCATGGTAACCGGTATCGCCCGCGAAGAACACGGTAACGTCTTTGTACTGGATTATATAGCCCGTGTATGGTTCTCCATCCCACAGGTTGTCGACGAGCAAGCGGCCGCCAAAGTGTGCAACCGGTACCGACAGAATCTTGAGGCCGTCTTCTTCATGTGAATACCCCGGTGACACGCGGTGCTCAACCTGCATCAGCCCTGTGGGAATATAAGCAAAGCCGCTCTTCGGCGCAAAGATGTGTTTTGAGCCTTTAAGTATTTCGAGCGAAGGCGCATCGAGATGGTCGAAGTGGTTGTGCGAGATGACGATCGCGTCAACGGGCCTGATTGAAGCGGTGTCTATGCCCACTTCGGTGAGGCGTTTGACCACACCACCCGTACGCGGTGAAAAATTTGGGTCGGTGATAACCCACTTGTCATAGAGGCGCATGAGCACCGTGGCGTGACCAACCCACCAGAATTCGATGTTGTTGTTCGCGCGCATGCTTTGCGGCGCTGGCTTCGGTGTTTTTACCGCCGAAGAGAAATTGCCGCAGGCTGATGCTGCCAGCAATAAGAATAGAAATAGACGCACAGGTTCAAGATAACGCGAAACCTGTGCGTCTATTTCTATTCTTATTGCTGGCAGCATCAGAATAGAAATAGACGCACAGGTTCAAGATAACGCGAAACCTCGCGCACGCCCAAAAGGTTAGAATAGACCGGCGAGCTGAT
>JAKQXK010000339.1 GCA_029561505.1 Spirochaetota bacterium
TCTGCCATAACTTCAGGTTGATTCCAGAATCCGATGCGCTGGCTCTGGGCGAAGATGCAGAAATGATGCCCGAAGGCGACACGGGTGGTAGCGAAATCGCCGGTGAAGGTGAGGATTTTGTCGGTACTGGTGAGGGCATGCAGAATTATGACTCTGCGCATTCTTCGATCAGCAGCGGCAACGCCATACCCCGCAAAGCGGGCATAACGATAGGCAAAGAAGAAATCGTCGTCGACGGCGTTAAATTCAAGAATCAACCTGAAGTTATGGCAGAAACCATCAAACAGCTGATGGAGCAAGATAAAGAATAAAATTTAGCGCTTGATGCCCTTTGGGCATCAAGCGCGTCTCAAAATTGTTACCGCGAGCAAAGCAATCAGGCCACCTATCAGCGTGGTCGCCTTTACAGGTTCGTGCAGATAGAGCGCTGCGATCAAGAGCGCTGTGGCTGGTACGATAAATATATAAGAACTCGCTCGCGCCGAACCGAGTTTTTTGACAGCGAAGAAATAGACGGTTGTCGCGAATGCGTTCGAGATAACACCCAGATAAAAAACGTTAAACCAGTAATTGTAATCATTCGCCGCCGGGGTACGGGAGAAATCCGCCCCGATGACAGGCAGACAAATTGCCGCGCCAAACAGGTTAACGTAAAAAGAATAAACGACGATCGACGTCACGCGCGTCGCAGCGTTTGTCGTGAGCGTGACCAGCGCATAGACGAGCGAAGCGACGAGAAAGAGCAGGTTGCCTGACAGCAGCATCTGCTCATATGACAAATGCCACACCTCGATCAGAATCGCACCGCCCGCCACGCCGAGCGCGAGACCAAGTGCATCGCGCACCCGCAGCTGATGGCGAAACAGCACACGCGTGAGAAAGTAGGTGAAAATCGGGTTCATCGAAGTGACGAGTACACCCGCAGCCCCCGCGAGACCGGTTTTTAAACCGACGAAAAAGAGAAATGTATAAACGGTGATGATTGCCGCACCCAGAGCTGCCCAGAGTGCCTGTGTAAGCGTCACGCGAAATCTGCCCCCCGTGAGCGGAACCAGTGGCGCGAGCGCAATCGCTGAAAGCAAGAAGCGCCAGAACAGAGTAATCTGCGGTTCAACGCTGCCTGCGATCAGTTTGCCCGAGGTCCACGAGGCGCTCCAAATCACCATCGCGAAGACTAGAAGAAGTTCGTTTCTCAGTTTCACAGGCGCCGGCCGCGAAAATTCAGAGCCGCATGCGCTGCTGCAGCAGCTTACCGTCACGCAGATAGATCTGGCGAATGCGGTCGGCTTCGTTTTCGCTGAGACCCCAGACCCGCTGCAATGCGGCGATCTGCCATGAACGACCACGGCGCGAAGCTGTCACGAGCCTCAGCGTGGTGGTAAAATATCCTGGTTTGGCAAAGGCCTCTTGACCCTGTTTTTTCAAAACGTAAAAATCCCGATCGGGATAAAGTCTGCCGAGCGCCGTAAAGATAAGATTGCGCTCGGGCGATTCTTTGTTCTCGGGCAAATTGAGCAGATCGTTTACGCGTTTCTGCATGCGGTCAGCAATGCCGGCATCGAGCTTATAATACGTGAGCGCCTTCTTGAGATTCGTGCGCACGTCGGCGGCTGAATAGCCGGGGTAGGGCCGTTGCTCGAGCTTCACGATATCAGCCTCGCGCGCGAGCGGGTCATAACCGTCGGTCACCGCAATACGACGTCTGCCGGGCGAACCAACGACGACGGTGCGGCCAAAAGCGCTGCCGAGAATGCGCAGCGACAGGTCGATTGACGCGGCCAGTTCGCGGCTGCCCGCCGCGCGGCGCCGCAGCGACTGAAACTTACCTATCATCGACT
>JAKQXK010000475.1 GCA_029561505.1 Spirochaetota bacterium
CAGATCGTTGATGCCCATCGCTAGCCCCATACCCATGATCGGCCCCATGAGAGGCGAGACGAGCATCGCGCCGATAATCACCGCCGGTGAATTGACGTTCAGCCCGAGCGATGCAATGAGTATCGCGAACACGAGAACCCAAAGATTCGTGCCGCGAAATGTCACGCCGCTTTCGATCGTTTTCACGACCGAGCGAAAGTTTTCCCGGTGCGCCTTAAGTCTGAAGTTGTCGAGCAGATCAGAAAGCGAGTATGTCATGCTTTGGCAGCCCCTCAGAGCACCCAAAAAAAGAAGATTGCTATGACCGTCGGCCCCGCAGCACCCAATAACAAGAACAAGGGGGATAATCCGTTTTCTTGAAAGAATTTGCTCTGGCGCAATATGCCTACCCCTGCCGGGTTAGGGGCGTTGGCAATCACTGTAAGCCCGCCGCCTGTGACCGCACCGGCCACGAGAGCAACTTTCATGGGCTCGCTGAGGTTCGGCGAAAGTGACCCGAGATAGGTGAGTGCGGCGTTATCGGTAATGGCGGTTAGGCCCGTGGCGCCGAAAAAGAGCTGATTGACATTCAGCGATTCAAGCAAAGGCTTCAACCAGAACGATTGCAGGCTGCCCAGAGTCACGAGGCCCGCGAGAAAGAAGCCGACGAGCAGGCCTTCGCGCAGCTTCAGAGGTTCCTGGTATTCTTTTGTCGCAACGGTTAGCCCCAGAAAGATCATGAAAATACCAAAGAAGATGTTCTCATGGTGGGCAAAAACGACCGTGAGCCCGATAAGCGCCAGGTGCATGAGAGTCAGCCACAGCGGAATGCTGCCCTTGCGGCCTTCAGCCGGCGCGATCTTTTTCAGCTCACGCGGAAAAAGTACCATCACAATGACCGCACCCGTCAACGTGGTGAGCAGGCCGCGCCATCCGAAATGTGTGAACATGTAGCTAAGCCCCCAGTTCCATTTGCCCGCAACCATCAGCACGGGCGGCGCGGCGAAATGAGTGAGAACTCCCCCCACTGAGACGTTGACGAGCAACAGCCCGAGAGTTGCATAAGCAAACTTCTTTGAAACATCGCGGCTGTAGAGCCGCTGGCGCAAGATGAGCGCGATCAGAGTCATCGCCGCCGGTTCGGTAATAAACGAACCCAGCACCGGGCCTATGCCCAGCGCAACAAAATAAAACGCAGCCCCGGCTGGCAGGGGCAAGAGACGCGCCAAACCGTTGATGAACTGCTCGGCGGCGCGCAGCACTGGCTTTGAAGCGGCCATCACCATGATGACGAGCACAAATTTGGCTTCGGTGAAGTTGAGGCTATCGATATATTTCGAAGCAGGTGCGACGCTCTGCGTTTGCCCAATGATAATCAGAAACAGCAGCGCGGCCCACATGCCGAACACGATTTCGGTTTCGGCGAGAAACTCTGTCAGGTTTTGCCTTAGAGAACCGTGAGGAAAATTATGCGCCCAGTCGTGAAACTTGCCCACGAAAAAGGTGTGCAAGACGGCCAGCGCGAACAGAATTGCGCCGGTTGTCTCCATCAAAGTCGGCGTGGTGATAGTCATGGGCATTAATCAAATCATAGGACAAATGTACCATGAAAAAAGCATTTGAACCTGAATGGCCGTAAGGCCATCAAGGTTCAAGTTGAATTATCCAGCTATCTTCTTCTTCCAAAACGCCGGGCCGGTGGTGTGCACCTACTCGCCATTCACGTCGACCGCGACCGAGACGGGCATATCTTCAACCTCGAATTCATAAATGGCTTCCATACCGAGATCGGCAAAGGCAACGACGCGCGATTTTTTGATGGCTTTCGCGACGAGGTACGCTGCGCCGCCGACCGCCATGAGGTAGACGGCCTTGTACTTCTTAAT
>JAKQXK010000348.1 GCA_029561505.1 Spirochaetota bacterium
GGTAAAAGCCGAATCGAGGACTTCACTGCTGAGGTACGCGGTGATGACGCGCTCGGCCACCTGGCCTTCAATCACGGGAAAAGCCAGAAACCAGACGGGTTTGCCAAAAGCCTGAGTGCGCGTCAACACCAGCGACTGGCCCTTGAATACCAGCTTTAGTCTTTCGACGAGGCGCTGCTCGTCGCGTTCAAAAAGTTCTGCGCCGAGTTCAAGCGATTGCTGCAGTGAGGCGACGTCGCGTTTATAGACGCGCGATACGCCGGCGTCACTATAGACGTAGCGGCTGACCCTCAAGACCCCTGTACCTGCAGACATCGACGCCGCTGGTGCCGCCGGGCTTCTGGCTGGCTTTTTTTTGCGCGTTTGTTTTTTTCGGGCTGTCGCGGGCGAGGCCGCGCTTGAGGCATAGCGGTCGAACACCGTAAGTGCCTCGATCTTCGCACTAATCTCGGTTTTTAGCCTTTCTGCGATTAACTTCGCAGTATCATTGGTTTGCAGCTTGATCAGGTCTGTTTTGTCTTGTGTGAAATAGCGTATCGAGATCACCGATAAAACAATGAGGCTAATAATGATCAACCCCGAGGTTATCACCATCAGTTTGTAGCGTAGTGAGAAATTTTTCAAAATCGGTTTCCTTTATTCAGGGCTGGCTACGAAAATCCATAGCTATCGTCTTCTTGGCCGTGTGGCCCGCATATTACACAGCCTTGCTGCGCGAGCGTACATAGTTAATAGAGTCGTGCACAAGGTTGGCCATGCGTGCCAGCACGAGGCTTGAAAGCACATAATGCACACTCTCTGGCACAGCAATTTTGGTACCGTAGAAGAAACGCAATTGGTCAATTTTCGCACAGACGCCAAAAGCCGCAATGATCACGAGCGCATTCTTGACCGACCGCAGCATCGTCGTGTTCAGCAGATCGTCGATTATGCGCACCGAAAAAATTGCAGAAACCGCGAGTTCAATAAAAACCCCGACGACGAGAAAGAGCATGAGATTATCCCACAGCTGAGAAACGGCGATTGGCATACACCACCGTTATGGTAAGGCGTCGGTATGGAAAGTAAAAAAGAAGAACAGGTGATACCACCCGTATACTGTGCTATATATGCTTCGTTATGAAGTCAACCTGCGCTGCCACGACCGTGTCAAAGAGCGGTGGCAGATATGGGTCAAAATGGTCGCAGTCATACTTGATGAGCGTCGCGTTGGGTGCAATCCTTGCCGCCTTCTCGGCCGGGGCGAGCGGTGTCGTTTGGTCGTGAATCGCCGCCTGAATCAGCCACGGCATCGTCATTTTTTCAGCAAGGCGTTCGGGCGAATAGAGCGGTAAATGCAAAAAAATTCGGGCAGCAATACGGTTATCAAAACTGAAGCCTGATGGTATCATCTTCGGCCAAATCGCGGCAACGTTCTCTGAAGTCATCGCGGCCAGCTCGCCCGGCGCACCGGCAATTTTAACATAATGAGGATCTAAACCGATAAGGCCGCTGGCCGCATCGCGCGCAGCCTCGATGCCAAGTCTTGCCGCCTGCGCCCCACCTGCCATGGCCGCTGAGGCGAAACCAT
>JAKQXK010000351.1 GCA_029561505.1 Spirochaetota bacterium
GCCAGGCCTCTGGCCGTGAAGAATTCATGCGCGGTCAGCGGGCTCACCAGAATGGGGCGAATAGAAAAGAAATAGCGTTCGTCATTAAAAGGAATCAAGAAACCCACACCTTTGCCCCCGGTCGTGAGCGCATCGAGCATGCCGTGTGAGGCCGTCGCAGCAAGAATAAACAGAAAAGTTGCGAGGCGGCGAGCTTTAAACCTGTCGAGTGCCGCGATTACCACAGCGAGCAACACCGCAAATACGAGCGAATGGCTGAGGCCGCGGTGGCCGAGCATGTGGCCATAGGGTATGCCGAGTCTGAAGGCTATGACATCCGCATCGGGAAGCATGCTCGCCAGCATGCCCAAGAGCACGAGTTGCCAAGGTATTGTCTTTTGCCCGGCAGCCAGCGCGAGAGAAAGCGGTACGATAGGATGCGTAACGAGCGAAGCCACGGGCGGCTACGCGAGAGCTTTGCGCACGTCTTCAGGCGCCTGAATCAGTTCGATCAGAACACCTTCGCCACACAGGGGAAATTCATCATTGCCCTTAGGGTGAATAAAACAAACGTCATGACCGGCAGCACCTTTGCGAATACCGCCTGGAGTAAAGCGCATGCCCTGCGTCGTCAGATAGGCAACTGCCGCCTGAAGATCGTCTACCCACAGGCCAATATGGTTCAGGGCCGGGTCATCGACCTTCGGCTTTTTTGCCGGGTCAATTGGCTGCATGATGTCAACTTCAACTGCGTGTACACCGTGGCCAATTTCGAGAATGTCTTCGTCGACATTCTCTTTTTCACTGACAAACACCGATTTTGGCGTCAGACCCAGCGTATCGACCCAAAGCTTTCGCAGCCGCGATTTATCGGGCGCGCCTACAGCGATCTGCTGAACACCAAGTATTTTGAAGGGGCGGCTCATAATTACTTGTCACCCTTCGACGGGCTCAGGGTGACAATTTTGTCATGCTGCGACGCAGTCTCTGCTGCAGAGCCTGTCGAAGCATGAATCTCACGCCTCTGATTCTTTCAGTGTGTAAATTTCGTCTTTCACCGGCAGTTCGCGGCGAAGGTTCTTGATGAACGGGTTTGGATCGCCCATCGGTGAATAGTCAGGGCAGTCTGAAACTACACGGCGCGCCACTGTAAAATATTTGTATTGCTTCTCTTCGCCCGAGCGCTTCGCCCAGCGTTTTTTTGAGCATTTGACGCGTAATACGTATTTGCTCGCGTCGGCTTCGAACACACGCACTACGTGGCAATGTTCGCAGTTCGCGCAATAGACTTTTTCTCTCATGTTATCGTCTAAAACTATTTTCGAAACAGGCGGTCAATGATTTAAGCGCGTGATATGGCCGCCGGTGCATTAATAATTGACCCCGCGTGCCCGCTCTGTGTGTCTTCGAGCCATGTTGAAGACCCTCGCCACCGAAGAACTCAAGATTCTGAACGCGCTTTCTGAAAACGCCATGCTTACCAATGCAGACCTGGCATCGCTCGTCGGGGGGGATATCTCGCGTATTGCCGAGGTGCGCTCTGAGCTCGAGTCGTCAGGCATTATTCTGAAATACCGCGCCATTATCAACTGGGAAAAGATTGAAAGCACGGGGGTAAACGCGGTCATTCAGGTAAAGGTAACACCCGCTCAGGGCCAGGGGTATGACGAAGTCGCCCGGCGCGTTTCGGCTTTTCCTGAGGTGAGAACATGCCTTTTGGTTTCAGGTTCATTCGACCTTCTGGTAGAGGTCGACGGCCCTTCGCTGCGTGACGTCGCGTTT
>JAKQXK010000356.1 GCA_029561505.1 Spirochaetota bacterium
CACGTTCTCAAAGCCCGGCGGGCAAAAGGCCTGCAGGGCCTCATCAGGGTACGCAAAGATATGGCCGAACTCACGCTATTTCTACAGAGTGACCAAAGGCACGAAACCTTCTTGCTGATTTCAGAAGCTGACAGGCTCGACCTGATAGCCTATCTCAAAACTCTGCAATAAGGGTAAGTCATAACTTCTGCAGGCGAACCATAAAAAGCCGCGGCAATAACCTTTCGACGTCGAGTTTGACGACAGCGGTGCCGGCGATAGAGTCTTGTACAATTTTGCGTAGACCCTTGCCAGCGGGGCCTTCTGTATCGATGACGCTGAGAAATCCCCCCGGCTTAAGAATGCGCACTGCTTCAGCGAATGCGGTAGCGGGTTCGGGTATTTGTGACAGCGCCATACGCAGAATCACCGAGTCGACGCTGCTGTCTGCAAGTGGCATTCGCTGCGCGTCTGCCTGCAATACCGTGATTTTTTCGCGTAACCTGCGCACCTCGGCGGCGCGGCGAACATGGCCTGCATCGATGTCGATTGCGATGATACGGTCGAACGACAACGCCATGGCCTCAAAAAAATCACCTTCGCCGCAGCCGATATCGGCCAGCACACCGTGCCTGCCTGCCGCAAGGTGCGCAAATATATCTGAATAGGGCAAGTCGGGCTGTTCCATGCGCCAGCGGGTAAAAGTTTCAGCAGATCTTTCGGCAAGAATCGTGCGTAATCTCACTCCGTCGCTGCTGATCTCAGAAATTTCGCCACTCGCCTGCTCGAGCAGCGCGAGCGCAGCGCTTATGCGTGGCTCACTGCACGTTTCGGCATTGAGGGCATAATATGTGTGTTGCCCGGTTTTTTCGGCCGTCAGCAGATCGAGCTCGCGCAGCGCCTTAACATGGTGGCTGGTATTCGACTGCGAAAGGTCGAGAATGTGCGAGAGTTCTGAGACCGTTAGCGGCGTTTTTTTGAGCAGCAGATAGAGGCGAATACGCACAGGCTCGCCCAGCGCCTTGATGAGTGGCAGCACGCCGGTCATAGAATTTCAATGCACCGCGCCGGCAAATGCCGTCAGAAGCGGTAAGTGATCTGCAGGCCCGCAAAGCGGTTGTGCGCCAACACCTGCACCGAAAATGGCACGAGCATAATTGCGCGAAACGACCCCATCGCGATGAGCATTGAAGTGAGGCCGACGTCGAACGGGTCGAAACCATTCGTGAACCAGATTTTCGAACTCACCCAAAAAAGGGCAAGATCACCGAATAAAAAACCCAAAAAAGGCAAGAAGACCGACTTATTCTTGATCATAGAGTTTGGATTCACGTACAGATAGCCAAGCGCCGACGAAATCAGTGTCGCCCCTGTGCTGAGAAGCAGCGACTTCTCGCCATAGGTGCGCTCAAACGGGGGCTGGCCTGTCTCGTTGGCAACAAGATCGATGAATGCGTAACTCTGCCGGTTACGCGAGTCGGCCCGAATGATTGATTTTTCAGGTATGGTCGAAACGAATACGTCGAGGCCTACGAGCGAAAAAAAAGAGGTCTTACAACGCCAATGCGCACCCAGCGTGATTTCTTGTTAAATGCAGTTGACGTTCAGGCGCGCCAGTGAACGTTTAGCCACCTCGACCGCCTGGTCGGGTGTTTTGCCGGGCATGTCAAAAGAAGCACCCAAACCCCATGCTGAGCCACCTGCCGCCGAAAACAGCATAAGCAGCGAAAGGTACCCGATTTTGCGAATTCGCGTAGCGTTGAGGGTTAACCTGAGCATTGCACTTAGATCGAAACACCAAACACCGCGTCACGCCTGATTAGCCGGTGCGAATCTGGCTGGCAGTGTCGCGGCGGGAAACGCGGTCGCGTTGACGAAGTGTTTCAGCCATAGCTTTTGCCAGTGTGAGTCCCGAGCTGCTCGAAATTCTGGTATGTCCGCGTTCGAAGAAGAAACTGCAGCTCGCAGACACGGCGACGCTAGAGCGCGTGAACGGCCTCGTGAAATCGGGTAAATGCAAAGACATCTCGGGCGCGGCAGTCACCGAACCGGCGACCGAGGGTTTATGGCAGCAAGAAACAGGAATATTTTATTTTGTGCGCAACGACATACCCGTACTCATCTATGATAATGCGGTCGAACTGAAAGCATAAGAGCCGCAGCCCTGCAGAAATGTCATCCGTAATAACAGAGCGCGCCGATTTCGCCGCGATACAGAGCCCCGAGGCGCTGCGCCGTCTGCCGCTTGCAGACCTGCCCCTTTTCTGCGACTACCTGCGCACATTCGTGCTCGAAAGTGTAGCCGCCAGCGGAGGTCACCTGTCTTCAAATCTGGGTTCAATTGAGCTCACAGTCGCCCTGCACTACGTCTTTGATTCACCGCGCGACCGTTTTATGTGGGATGTCGGGCACCAGTGTTATGCGCATAAGATTCTGACAGGCCGTAAGCATGCGATGGGCACTATTCGCAAGACCGGCGGGCTTTCGGGTTTTCCGAAAAGGTCAGAATCAGAACACGACCTATATAACACCGGCCATGCTGGCACCGCAATTTCTCAGGCGATGGGTGAGGCAGTAGCGGCAAGGCTCACCGCAAAGAGCACAGAAAAAATGCCCACGGCGGTTGCGATCGTCGGCGACGCTTCAATCGTGACAGGTATGTCTTTCGAAGCGATGAACCATGTCGGTTTTGAGCGCACCCCAATGCTCGTGATTCTCAACGACAATGAGATGAGCATTTCGAAAAACGTCGGCGCGATCAGCTATCATTTGACCAAGCTTATCAACACACGGCTTTACCGCAAGAGCAAGCGCGGTTTTGTCAATTTGATGGCAAAAATACCTCTGATCGGCAAGGTCATTAACCGTCTCGCGAAGCGATTTCGCATGTCGATGAAATCACTGGCGACAGACCACCAGTTCTTTGGTGAACTCGGGTTTCGCTACCTCGGCCCGATCGACGGGCATGATGTCATGCGCATCGTGAGTGTGCTGCAAACCCTGCCACCGATTGAAGAGCCGATTCTGCTGCACGTGGTGACCAAGAAGGGATACGGATATCCCCTTGCAGAAAAAGATCCGATTCTTTATCACGGCGTTTCTGTTTTTGACCCGGCAGCTGGTATCGAAAAGAAACCCGTCACCAAATGGGGCCTGAGTAAATTCGTCGGCGAGACGCTGACGCTGCTTGGGGCCGCTGACAAAAAACTTGTGGTCGTTACCCCGGCTATGAAAGAGGGCTCGGGACTTAACCCGTTCGCAACCGCTTTTCCCGAAAGATTCTTCGATGCCGGTATCGCCGAGCAGCACGCCACGACGTTTGCAGGGGCACTCGCAAGCGCCGGCCTCAAACCTTTTTTGTGTATTTATTCGACTTTCTTACAGCGTGGTTATGACCAGTTGGTTCAGGATATCGCACTCATGAATCTGCCCGTACGCCTGGTCATCGATCGGGCCGGGTGCGTCGGGCAAGACGGAGAAACCCACCAGGGCTTTTATGACATTGCATTCATGGCCGCTCTGCCGCACATGCGCATCTTGTCTGCGCGCGATGCTGCAGAACTCGTGAAAATGCTGGCCTACCTGTCGCGCGACAATGACGGCCCCGTCGCTGTGCGGTTTCCGAAAAAAGAATTTGAACCATTCGACCTGAAAGCCGCTATCAAAGCCGCCCGACTGAAAGGTTACAATCCTTTTGCTGCAGAAAAGCTGGCTGCTGGCACGCAGGTGCTGATACTCAGCGAAGGAGTGTTTGCAGAAAAGGCACTTGCTGCCCGTGAAATTCTGAAGCGCCAGAAAGTATCTGCCGAAGTTCTCGATGTAAAATCGGTGCACCCTCTGCCGATGGCGCAGATTCTGCGCGCGCTGAAGGGCAAGAAGCTGCTCGCAACGGTCGAGAACCACGGTACCACGGGTGGGTTGGCAGATCTTGTTTCACGCCAGCTGCGCGAGCATCGGGTGAATATTCGCCATGAAGCGTTTGCTTTTCCCGATGAAGTTGTTCCCCACGGCACCATTGCCGATATT
>JAKQXK010000367.1 GCA_029561505.1 Spirochaetota bacterium
GTCGATGGGCCGCCGGTTTTGTTGACTTCGAGAAACATCTGCATCGCCGCTTCATTTGCACCGCCGTGCAGGGGGCCCTTGAGCGAGGCCACCGCGGCAGCGCATGAACCGTAGATGTCTGAGAGCGTCGAGCTGACGACGCGCACCGCGAAAGTCGAGTTCGGCATTTCGTGCTCAATGTATGTGGTCAGAATCTTGTCGAGCGTATCGGTCTCAACCGCAGTCGGCTTCGAACCTTTGATCATATGCACAAAGTTTTCTGAATAACCCATTGATTTGTCGGGTTTCACGAAAGGCAGGCCGTTGATCGCACGGTAGCTGTTCACTGCAATCGTGGGTGCTTTAGCGAGAATTTTCAGCGCCTTCTCTTCATTGGTTTTTGTCGAAGTGTCCATGAGAAAGTCATGCTCTTCGTAACCGCCGAGAATTGAAATACCCGTGCGCAGCGCGTCCATCGCCTGCGTTTTCTTCGGTAACAGCTTGAAGATTTCATACATTTCGTTCGGAATCTCAGCCTGGTCCATCAGTTTCTGCTCGAAGGCTTTTGCTTCTGCATCGGTCGGAAACTTGTTATAGATCAGAAGGTATGCAACCTTGATATAAGAAGTCTTTTGAATCAGTTCGATAAGGTCGTAACCACGTACGACGATCTGCTCTTTTGCCTCGTCGAGCAATGAAAGTTTGGTGATACAGGCGATGACGCCGTCTAGTCCTGGTTTATAATCTGCGTGTTCGTTTGCCATTTTGTCTCCTCTGGTCGCGGTCTGCTGACCGACCGAATGTGCGCTCATTGACAAAAACTGAGTCATAGCGACTACTTTTTTGAAACTGTATGCTCCGTATTCGCTTTACGGCGCCGCTGCGAGGTGAAGCGAATACCTCTGTGCCGGATAAACGGGTCTTATTGCTGCAAGACTGGTACGCAGAAAATGACCTGCTGAACCCGTCTTTCTTTGCGCTGCTTGAGCTTTTTCCTCAGGCTGAGGTTGGTTTTCTCAAAAACCTTGAGCGCACCGTACCCCCACTGCTGCGAGACCGGCGTGTGCAGTTTTTTGCATCCCGCTTTACGCGGCGCGCTTTCGAAAACATAGAAGAGCTCATCGCGGCCGAAGCCCAGATTCCGATCGCTGATTTTGATCTCATAATTCTCAATACGCGCGGTTATCTTAAACACCTGCGGCGTGAAAAATCGCCGACAACACGTATAGTGGCGTACCAGCACGACCTGCTACCCTATTTGTGGCGGGCCGATATTGAGGCCCTGAACGCGGCCAAAACCGCCGAGCTCTTGCGCCAGCAAGAGATCGATCTTGAATACAGCATGGGTGTCGATCTGACGATTGCTGCCAATTATGCGCTGCGCGCAACGCTTGCGGCGCTTACCCGGCAAAAGGTGCCGCTGGCATACCCGCTCGTCGACAGCGAACTTTTTTTTCCCGATTCTGACGCCGCGCCTGAATATTTTCTCGCGACCGATGCCACCGACCTGCCTGCACTCGTGCATCTTTTTTCGTGCGTCACCGATAAGCTCGTCGTTCTCGGCGAAGAGAAACCCGATAAGCTGCTCAAAGAATTAAAGCCCGACAATATAT
>JAKQXK010000370.1 GCA_029561505.1 Spirochaetota bacterium
TCTTCGCCAAGCACCAGCAGTAAGCCGCTGCCGGCATGCGCAAACAGCGCCTGCGCGAACTCGCGAATGTGCACCGCCGCCCCCTTCGGCGCGGGGTAAGTATCGAATGCAACATATATACTCTTCGGCTTCATATCCATCTTCTAATCGTTCTCGTAATCGTCCTCGTAATCGTCCTCGTTCTTGTCATCCTGCGCGCAGTCGCAGGATCCAGGATGCGGGTGATTTCATGGATTCTGCGACTTCGCTTCGCTCCGCGCAGAATGACGCCATGTGCTTTTCGTGCTCGATCCCGATATCGATTTGAAGGGTGTCATGCTTTTGCGTCGGGTTCGGGCTTTTTGAGGATTTCGTAGAGGGCGAAGGTGTCTTTAAGCAGCTGCGACCACTTTTCGGGTTCGATGATAATGCTGCGCGTAATCAACAGCCGGTTGCCGCTGCCTTCGACTCTGGTTTCGGTATTGGCAAATTTCATAAAAGCGCTGCGCACACGCGCTGTGAAAAAGCTGCGGGTTTCTTCGGCCTTTTCCCCCTGCAGAACAAAGGCCGCAGAGAACTTTTTGTCGTCGGCAAAATTGATATCCTGCCCGCCGAGCTTGGCGCCGATGGCGTCGGCTACCTTCATTTCGCGGCGCACAAGAAAATGTGGCAGTGTCAGCGCGGGGTCGTTGATTACGCAGATGGTCTGCGTCCGGTGAATGCGGCTGTTTTTGCGAACGCCATAAATGGCGTCATATTCGCCCATCAGCACCCTGACGCCGTTGCGTGTGCCCTCGATTACATTGTTGAACTCGTGGTCGTTGGCGTCATTGAACATCGCAAACTCCTTGAGAGTTTCGATACTCTGCTGGTCGCGCCGGTTATAGGTGAAGCCCATCGGTTCGGCCATCGCCTTTATCGCGTCGATGCGCTTCTTCTCTGAATAAAAAAGATATGTCATCGCGCCAAAAAATACCAGGGCGAAGAAGCCGAAAGCGATGCCCTCCATGTTATCCATGAGCCAGTTCATTGTTACCTCTTTTCTGATCGCGAGTGGGTCTGGCAATTTTTACCAGTATAAGCTCATGTTTTTATAAAAACAATCTTGCAGTCAATGCTGGTTTTGTCGGGTAATTTGCAGTATCATTGGCAGCTGAAATTCGACTGACCGGAGACCCGACCACATGGCACTCGTATCACTGCAGAGCGTCAGCCTCTCGTTCGGCGGCGCGCCGCTGTTCGAGAACCTCAATCTGCAGATAGAAAAGAATCAGAGCATCTGTCTGCTCGGCCGCAACGGCGCCGGCAAAACCTCTTTGATGCGCACCATCGCCGGCGAAGTTAAGCCTGACAGCGGTTCGGTGCAGGTGTCGCAGGGCGTGCGCGTTTCATATTTTGCCCAGAAAATTCCCGATAATCTTTCGGGAAGCGTGTTTTCGCTGATCGCTGCCGGGCTGGGTCGTAGCGGCGAGCTGCTGGTGCGCTACCACGAACTCGAAAAGACATGCAGTCCCGATAATCATGAATCTGTCGCCCAGATCGAGCGGCTGCGTCACCAGATCGAAGAAGCTGACGCCTGGAACTGCCTCGATGAGATCGGTCGCGTCACTTCGCGACTCGATATCGAGAGCGACTGGCTCTATGAAAACCTGTCGGGCGGCCAGAAACGTCGGGTTCTGCTGGCGGCGGCGCTGGTTTCGAAGCCTGATGTGCTGCTGCTCGACGAACCGACCAACCATCTCGATATCGAGACCGTCGCCTGGCTCGAAGACTTTTTGCAGCGCATCGGCATTACCATATTGTTCGTGACGCACGACCGCATGCTGCTGCGCCGGCTTTCCAACCGCATCATCGAACTAGACCGCGGGCGTCTTTACGACTGGTCATGCGGTTACGATATTTTCCTGCAGCGCAAGGAAGAACTGCTGGCAGCCGAAGCCAAAGACTGGGAACGCTTCGACAAAAAACTGGCCCAGGAAGAAGTCTGGATCAGGCGCGGCATCAAGGCGCGACGCACCCGCAACGAAGGCCGTGTGCGCGCACTCAAGAAGATGCGCGAAGAGCGCCGGCAGCGCCGCCAGCACGTCGGCCGCGTCAATATGCAGCTTGCCATGAGCCAGGATTCCGGGCGCGATGTTCTCGAAGCACGGAATATCAGCTTTGCCTGGCCAGATCGCCAGATCCTGCGCGACTTTTCGCTCAAGGTCACGCGTGGCGACAAGATCGGCGTCATCGGGCCGAACGGCTGCGGCAAGACCACTCTGATCAAGCTGCTGCTCGGGCAGCTGGCGCCGCATTCTGGTGAAGTCGTTTATGGCACCAACCTTGAAGTGCTCTATTACGACCAGATGCGTGAGCAGCTCGATGAAAGCCGCACCGTCTGGGAAAACGTAGCGCCGGCCGGTGATACCGTCGAAATCGACGGGCGCAGTGTACACATTATCGGTTATCTGCAGAATTTTCTGTTCACGCCAGACCGCGCCAAAACTAAGGTTAGCGTGCTTTCTGGTGGTGAACGCAACCGTGTGATGCTCGCGAAATTATTCGCGCAGCCGGCCAACCTGCTGGTGCTCGATGAGCCGACCAACGATCTTGACGTAGAAACTCTCGAACTGCTCGAAGAAATGCTCGTCGATTTTCCCGGTACCGTGCTGCTGATCTGCCATGACCGCACTTTTCTCAACAATGTTGTGTCGAGCACCATAGTGTTCGCCGAAAACGGTGAAGTGCGTGAGATTGTTGGCGGTTACGACGACTGGCTGGCCGACCGCGCCCTGCGCGAAGAAGAGGCGCGCAAAAAGTCGGCTGCTGCCCGCCCGGCCCCGCGCAGCGAAGAGCCGGCAAAACGCCCGGCAAAGCTGAGCTTCAAAGAAAAGCAGGATCTGCAGCAGCTTCCCGGCCTGATCGAGCAGAAAGAACTCGAAATCAGCCAGATCGAGCAGAAGCTGTCTGATCCCGAATTTTACAAAACCGGTGGCGCCGCCGCCGATCTCGCC